>NZ_JABXGF010000043.1:0-30356 GCF_025407985.1 Curtobacterium sp. C2H10
CCCGCAGGTCGAACCACGAATCCGACGTCGAACCACGCGCGGACGCTGGTTCCGTGTCGGAATCGTGGTTCGATCCGGACCGGTGGCACGGAGGACCGCCGGCAACGGGGCGGGGACGAGCCGCGCCTCCAGGGCCGTCACGCGTCAGCCGCGCCGAAGCGCGTCAGCCGTGCCGACACGCGTCAGCCGCGCCGACGCGTCAGCCGCGCCGAAGCGCGTCAGCCGTGCCGACGCTCGGTCGACGACAGCAGCTGCTCGACCTCGCCGATCTCCATCGTCTCCGGCGAGACCGACTGCAGCGGTGCCGCGCTCGGCGTCTGCACCGCGTCCACCAGCCGGTGCATCATCGCGACCGCGTCGTCGACGACCTCGGTGCTCTTCACCTGCACGCCGTGCAGCAGCCACTGCGCGGTCTCGAGCTCGTGGTGCACCCGCGCGCGCTGCGCGAGCTGCCGGTCCCGCCCGCCGCCGTTCGCCTCGTACGCGCTGAGGACGGTGTCGAACGCGTCCTTGCGGCCGGCGAGCACCCACGCGAGGTCCTTCGCCGGGTCGCCGAGCCGCAGCTCGCCCCAGTCGATGACGCCGGAGACGTCGTCACCGGAGACCAGGATCGTCTCGGTGCCGAGCGACCCGTGCACGACGGTGGGCGTGAACTGCCAGAGCTGCTGGTCGCGTGCCGCGCCCTCCCACCGCTCCTTGAGCGCCGCCGGGACGAGCTTCGTGGCGACCGCGCGGTCCATCACGGAGACGGCGGAGCGCAGGACCTCGAACGGGGTGAGGGACGGCAGCCCGGCGTCGGTGACGAAGCTCGTCGGCAGCTGGTGGATCGCTGCGATCGCCCGGCCGACGCTGGTCGCGAGCTCCGGTCGTTCGACGAGGGCCTGCAGCTTCGGGTGCGTCCCGGGCAGGTACGAGGTGACGATGGCGCGGGTCGAGCCGATCGGCGCCTGTCCGCGGTACTCGGCGACGCCGAACGGGAGGCGCGTGCGGATCCCGGCGCTCAGCGCCCGGATCGCGACGAGGTCGGCGGACTGTCGGGCCTCGGCCCGCTGGTTGCGTGGGCGGCGGATCGCGGACCAGGCGCCGTCGGCGTCGCGGAGGACGGCCGACTCGTAGTCCCCGGACGCGGCCGAGCCGAGCGTGCGCGTGCCCGTGACGACGAGGCCTGAGACGGCCGTGGTCGCCAACGCGGCTAGAGTGAACTGGGATCCCGCCATGCCCCTCAGGGTAGGTCCGCAGCCGGTGGTCGAGCGTGCGCCACGCTGGCCCGCGGCAGCCCGGGCTCCCGCACCGCCGACCCGATCCGACCCGAGGAGCCCCCTGCCGTGACCGTCGAGTTCGCCGCGAGGCTGCCCCTCTCCCGCAACGACCTCGACCGCGACGCGGAGTTCCGCACGACGGACGACCTCGACCAGGTGCTGCGGGACGACCCGTCGACCCGGTACCTGCCCGTCCGCGGCTCCGAGATGCTGCGGAACGCCGACGGCACCCTCCGTTTCGTCTCCGCCGATGCCGTGCCGGTCGACGCGGTGACGCTGTACCTCGGTCGCGCCGTGTCCGACGCCCCCGATGCGCCCGCCGGCACCCGGTTCGTCGCCGCGTTCCTCGACGCCGAGACCGCTGCCCGGATCGAACCGGCCGACGACGCGTGGGAGAGCCTGCGGATGTTCGGGACCGAGCTGTCGCCGCGCGACCAGGGCCTCGCGGTCGAGGCCGTGGCGATGGCGAACTGGCACGCCGTGCACGGCTTCTCGCCCCGCACCGGGTCCGCGACCGACGTGGTCACCGGCGGCTGGGTGCGCCGCGATCCCGAGGGACACGAGCACTTCCCGCGCACCGACGCGGCGATCATCGTCGGGGTCACCGACGCCGACGACCGGATCCTGCTCGGGTCGAACGCGGCGTGGGACGCGGACCGGTACTCGCTGCTCGCGGGCTTCGTCGAGCCGGGGGAGTCGCTCGAGGACGCCGTCCGGCGCGAGGTCTGGGAGGAGTCCGGCGTCCGCGTCGAGGAACCCGAGTACCTCGGCTCGCAGCCGTGGCCGTTCCCGGCGTCGCTCATGCTCGGCTTCCGCGCCCGTGCGGTGGACGGGGACCCGACGACGGCCCGGCCGGACGGGGTGGAGATCCTCGACGTCCGGTGGTTCTCGCGCGACGAGATCCGGGAGCGTGCGGGCGACACCCTGCTGCTGCCGGGGAAGACGTCGATCGCCCGCGCCATCATCGAGGAGTGGTACGGCGGGCCGCTGGACCTGCCGTGAGCAGCGCCGCCGCCGGGGCCGGGGCCGAGCCGCTCCGACCGCCGTCGCCGGACGAGCTCCTCGCCGCCCTCGACGCGGAACAGCGCACCGTCGCGCGGACCCTGCTCGGCCCCGTGGCGGTCCTCGCCGGTGCCGGCACCGGCAAGACCCGCGCCATCACGCACCGCATCGCGTACGGGGTCGCGACCGGCACCTACGCGCCGAACCACGTCCTCGCCCTGACCTTCACCACCCGGGCGGCCGGCGAACTGCGGTCGCGGCTGCGCTCCCTCGGCGCGGGCACGGTGCAGGCCCGCACGTTCCACGCCGCGGCGATGGCGCAGCTCAGCTACTTCTGGCCGGACACCGTCGGCGGCCACGCCCCGAAGATCGTCGAGTCCAAGGGTCGGATGATCGCGCACGCGGCGGACACGGTCGGCCTGCGGGTGGACACCCCGACGCTCCGTGACCTGGCCGGCGAGGTCGAGTGGCGGAAGGTCCAGATGCTCTCGTACGACGAGTACGAGGCCGCGGCGGCCGAACGGGTCATGCCGCGCGACACCGCTCCGCGCCGGGTCCTCGACCTCATGCGCGCGTACGAGCAGCTCAAGGACGACCGGCGGCAGCTCGACTTCGAGGACGTCCTGCTCGCGACGCTCGGCATGGTGGAGTCCGAGCCGCGGGTGGCGTCGTACGTCCGGCAGCAGTACCGGTTCTTCGTCGTGGACGAGTACCAGGACGTCTCGCCCGTGCAGCACGACCTGCTGCGCGCGTGGCTCGGCGGCCGGGACGACGTCTGCGTCGTCGGCGACGCCAGCCAGACGATCTACTCGTTCGCGGGGGCGTCGAGTCGCTACCTGCTCGGCTTCGGGTCGGAGTTCCCCCGCGGATCCGTGCTGCGGCTCGAGCGGAACTACCGCTCCACGCGCGAGGTGGTGCACGCCGCGAACGCACTCATGCGCGGGCAGCCGGGCGCCCTCGACCTCGTCGCGCAGCACACCGAGCCCGGACCACGGCCCGAGGTGCTGGCGTGCGTGCACGACGGCGACGAGGCGCAGACGGTCGCCCGGACCATCGCGTCGCTGGTCGCCGACCCGGCCTCGGGCGCTTCCTACGGGGACGTCGCGGTGCTCTACCGCCTCGGTGCCCAGGCCGCCGCGGTCGAGTCGGCGCTCGGACGCGCGGGCATCCCGTACCGGGTCCAGGGCGGCACGCGCTTCTTCGACCGCCCCGAGGTGAAGCTCGCGGTGCACCACATGCGGGGCGAGGCCGTCCGGCAGACCGACGACGAGCTCACCCGGCGGGTCGGCCTCGTGCTGCAGGTGAGCGGGTGGACGCCGACGCCACCGGAAGGCACCGGCGCCGTGCGCGAGCAGTGGGAAGCGCTGCAGGCGATCATGGGCCTCGCCGAGGACGCTCCCGCCGGCACGACGATGCAGCAGTTCACGCAGGACCTGGTGGACCGTGCCGCGACGCACCACGAGCCGGAGCTGGACGCCGTGACCCTCGCCACGCTGCACTCGTCCAAGGGCCTCGAGTGGCCGCACGTCGTGGTGATCGGTGCGGCCGAGGGGCTGCTCCCGATCTCGTACGCCACCACCGACGCCGAGATCGACGAGGAACGCCGGCTCTTCTACGTCGGGCTGACCCGTGCTCGCCGGTCGGTGACGGTCACGTGGTCGCGACAGGGTTCCACGCGTGGGGGAGTCCGGGTGGCGAGTCGGTTCCTGGCAGCGCTCGGCACGAACAGCGCGGATGGAACGTCACCGGGAGTCGACTGACCGACAGGTCGTCGCGGTCGAAGACCAGTTGGTCCGGACCGGGGTGCTGGGTTCGGGACGGCAGCCGTTCGAGGAGCATCCGGGTCGCCGCCGCCGCGACCGCCGCGATCCGGTAGGGCGAGAGCGGTGCCGCGGGGCGGCCCCACACCTGCGCCGCGATGGCCGGCCAGCACGGGTCGTCGTCGACGTGCGTGTACTCGACGCACTGGAGGCACGGCCCGGCACCCGGGACGACGAACGGCCCGAGGCGCACGCGTCCGTCCCCGACGACGACCGGCAGGTGCGCGGTGCCCCGCCGGGTCCAGGCCGCGCGGACCGCCGGGTCGACGACGTGGTCGGCCACCACCACGGCGAGCTGGGGATCCGGGTCGGGGACGGTCACCGGTCCACCACGTGGCGCGGTCGTGCGCGCGACCGTGACGCCCTCGCCCGAGAGCAGTTCGGCGACCGTGTCCGGCAGGGTCCCGGTGCCGTGCACCTCGACCCGGGCCAGCGGTTCGGGCAGGACGTCGACGACCGCGGGCGAGGCGTCCCCGAGGACACGCGCGGCGAGACCGGGCGGACACCCGCTCGCCGCGGCGACCCCGGAGAGCGCGTCACGGCCGGTCTCGCGGCGGAGTGCGCACAGGAACCGTTCCTCGGCCGTGCTCGGGACCGGTACGACGGCGCGCGGCGGATCGACCCCGAGCTGGACGGTGGTCGGGTCGCGCCAGACGAACTCGAGGGTCGGATCGATGCGGATGCCCATGCCCCCACGCTGGCCGACCAGGCGCCCGCGCGGGGCAGGGACAGCGGATCTGTGGAGAACTACTTCGGAGCGTCGCCCTCGTCGACGTTGCCGGACTCGTCCTCGCGCGGACGGTCACCGGTGGCGTCGTTGAGCAGGTCCTCGAGCGCCTTGTCGAACTCGTCGTCCTCGGCGGAGCGGCCGGGGTTGCGCAGCCGGGCCACGAAGGCGTCCGGCGCGTCGATGTCGTCCGAGGTCGGGACCGCGTCGAAGTGCGACCAGAGCGCGTCGCGCTGCTCGGTGCCGAGCTCGTCGGTGACCCGCTGCCACATCGCCGCGGCTTCGCGGAGGCGGCGGGGGCGGAGTTCGAGGCCGACGAGGGTCGCGAACGCCGACTCGGCCGGACCACCGGCCGCACGACGACGACGGACCATCTCGGCGATCGCGCCGGACTTCGGCAGGCGCTCGGTGGCGGCGGCGGTCACGGTGTCGACCCAGCCCTCGACGAGCGCGAGCATCGTCTCGAGGCGGGCGAGGGCGGCCTCCTGCTCCTCGGTGCGCGGCGGGATCAGGGCACCGGACGCGAGGGCGTCCCGGAGCTGTTCCTGGTTCGTCGGGTCGATCTCGGACGCGAGCTCCTCGACGCGGTCGAACGGGATGTGGATGCCCCGCGCGTAGTCGGTGATCGACGAGATGATGTGCAGGCGGAGCCAGCGGGCCGAACGGAACAGCCGTGCGTGCGCGAGTTCCCGGACGGCCAGGTAGATGCGGACCTCGTCTTCGGGCACGTCGAGTCCCTCGGCGAACTCGGCCACGTTCTGCGGCAGGAGTGCGGCGACCTGCTCGTCGAGGAGCGGCACGCCGACGTCGCCGCCGGAGACGACCTCCTTCGAGAGCTGCCCGACGACCTGGCCGAGCTGGATCGCGAACAGTGCGCCGCCGACTCCACGCATCGCCTTCGAGACGTCGCCGAGCATCGCCTTGAGCTGCTCGGGGGCACGTTGCTCGATCGCCTCGGTCAGGGCGTTCGAGATGCTCAGCGCCACGGGTTCGGCGATCTGCGCCCACACCGGCGTCGTCGCCTTCGCCCACTGCTCGCGCGTGTAGAGGCTCGGCGTCGCGGTGAGCTCGGCGACCGAGGTGGCCTCGTCCAGCCAGAGCGCCGCGACCTGGAACGCCTGGTCGGCCGCCTGCGAGGTCGCGGGGTCGACCGGGTGGCCGCCCTCACGAGCGATCGCGGTGGCGCGCTCGGACGCGACGGAGAAGTCGATGCCGTCACCGCCCGACTGCGCGGCACGCTGCAGCTGGCTCATCAGGTTCGCGACGAAGGCCGGGTCGTTCGGCAGTCCGGCGGCACCGGCGAGCTGCGACGGGTCGATCTGGCCCTCGCCGGAGAGGAGCTTCCGGAGCATCTCCTGGAAGTCGTCGTCCGGCCCCGGCTGCGGTTCATCAGGCATGACGACTACGCTAATCGCTGCTCACGGGGCCGCGCCTGGGACGCCCCCGTGGGAACGCCCGAACCGCTGCGCCGAGGGCGAACAGCCCCCGTGGAAGGACGTTTTCGTGACCCTCTTCGCCGCCGAGCCCCGTCGTCGTCCCCGTTCCCGGACCGTCGGCTGGGCGTTCGTGATCGGTGCCGTCGTCCTCGGGCTCCTCGCCAGCCTGCTGCCGAGCCCCTACCTGATCGAGGTCCCCGGCCCGGTGTACAACACCATCGGGACCCAGGAGCAGGGCACGGGCAAGGACGCGAAGCAGGTCAAGCTCATCCAGGTCGACGGCCACCCGACCTACCCCACCGCCGGCGCGCTCGACATGCTCACCGTCGGTATCCAGGGCGACGCCACGAACCGCCCCTCGTGGACGAGCGTCATCCGGGCGCTGTTCACGAAGTCCGAGGCGGTCATCCCGGCGTCCGCGATCTACCCCGAGGGCGTCACCACGGACCAGGTGAACCAGCAGGACACGGCCGACATGCAGCAGTCGCAGCAGTCCGCCGTGGCCGCAGCCCTCATCCAGCAGGGGTACGAGCTGCCCACCGACCTCGAGGTCGGCACGGTCCAGAAGGGCTCGGCAGCCGACGGCGTCATCGAGAAGGGCGACGTCATCCGCTCCTTCGACGGGACCTCGCTCACGGAGAACGCCGACGCGACCTCGCTCCGCGAGCTGGTCGCGAAGCACGGCACCTCGGGCCCGGCGACGGTCGTCGTCGAACGCGACGGCGCCGAGAAGACGGTCGAGCTGACGCCGCGGAGCGAGCAGGGCACGGCCCTGATCGGCGTGGGCGTGACCGAGCAGTACGACTTCCCGTTCCGCGTCTCCATCGAGCTCCAGGACGTCGGCGGCCCGTCGGCCGGGATGATGTTCGCCCTCGGGATCATCGACGAGATCACGCCGGGCAAGCTCAACGGCGGCAAGCACGTGGCCGGCACCGGCACGATCACCGCCGACGGCGAGGTCGGCGCGATCGGCGGCATCCGGCAGAAGCTCTACGGCGCGAAGGACGCCGGCGCGACCGTCTTCCTCGCGCCGGCCGACAACTGCGGCGAGGTCGTCGGCCACGTCCCGGACGGACTCGACGTCTACAAGGTCGCCACGCTCGACCAGGCGGTCACCGACCTGCAGACGATCGCCTCCGGCAAGAGCACCGCGAAGCTCGCGCGCTGCACGTCGTAGACCCGGCCACGCGCTCCAGGCGACGTCCGCGGCCGTCGCGATCCGTGCCTCCCGAACCGTGTTCCAGGAGGCGCGACCCACCATCCTGAGCCTCCGTACAGTTTCAGGGGTGCTCGCGCCACATAGGATCGATGCACTGACGGCCCGCCGCGCCGGGCCCGCCGGTTCGACACGTCTGGAGCACATCAAGTGACGACAACCTCGTCCACCTCGGGGCGGCGTTCGCCGCGGGTCCCGATCGTGGTCACGATCATCGTGCTGGCCGCACTGGTGATCGCCTTCTTCATCTTCGCGAGCCTGTACACCGACTACGCGTGGTTCGCGCAGCTCGGCTTCCAGCAGGTCCTGACCACGCGGTGGATCGCCGGGACCCTGATGTTCCTCGCCGGGTTCCTCGGGATGGCGGTGCCCGTCTACGCGAGCATCGCGATCGCGTTCCGGTTCCGGCCGGTCTACGCGAAGCTCAACTCGCAGCTCGACCGGTACCAGCAGGTCATCGAGCCGCTGCGCCGTGCCGTCATGATCGGGATCCCGGTCGTGCTCGGCATCTTCGCCGGGCTGTCGACCGCCGGCCGGTGGACCATGGTGCTCGAGTACTTCAACCGGACGCCGTTCGGCAAGACCGACCCGCAGTTCGGGCTCGACATCGGCTTCTACGTGTTCGAACTGCCGTTCTGGCGCGCGATCGTGGCGTACTCGTCGGCCGTGGTGCTCATCGCCGGGCTGGCCGCGCTCGCCGCGTGCTACCTGTACGGCGCGATGCGCTTCGGTGGGCGCGAGGTCCGGATCTCGAAGGCCGCGCGCATCCAGCTCGCGATCACCGCCGCCGTCTACGTCGCGCTGCAGGCCGTGAGCCTCTGGCTCGACCAGTACGCCGCGCTGACGAAGTCGAACTCGCTCATCACCGGTGCGCAGTACACCGAGGTGAACGCCGTCATCCCGGGTCGCGAGATCATGGCGGGCATCGCCGCGATCGTGGCGATCCTCTTCATCGTGACCGCGGTCATCGGCCGCTGGCGCATCTCGATCGTCGGCACCGGGCTGCTGCTCGTCGCGGCGATCGTCATCGGCGGCATCTACCCGTGGATCGTCCAGCGCCTGCAGGTGAAGCCCTCGGAGCGGACGTTCGAGTCCGCGTACATCGAGCGGAACATCAAGGCGACCCGTGACGCCTACGGTGTCGCGGGCGTCCAGGAGCAGAACTACGACGCGACGACCGAGGCGAGCTCCGGCGCCCTCGCGCAGGACGCCCAGACGACGGCGAACATCCGCCTGATCGACCCGAAGATCGTCTCGGACACCTTCAGCCAGCTGCAGCAGTACCGGCAGTACTACCAGTTCCCGAAGGAGCTCGACGTCGACCGCTACGA
Organism: Curtobacterium sp. C2H10; assembly: GCF_025407985.1. Lineage (NCBI taxonomy): Bacteria > Bacillati > Actinomycetota > Actinomycetes > Micrococcales > Microbacteriaceae > Curtobacterium > Curtobacterium sp. C2H10. Next base: position 8,792 of record NZ_JABXGF010000043.1, read on the forward strand.
CGTCAAGGGCGAGACCGAGGACACCGTGATCGCGGTCCGCGACATCGACCTCGACGGCCTCAGCGCGCAGGCGAACACCCCGTACAACCGTGCCTTCGTCTACACGCACGGCTACGGCGTGACGGCGGCGTACGGCAACCAGCGCGCCAGCGACGGCAAGCCGGTGTTCCTCGAGTCGGGGATCCCGTCCAACGGTGCCCTCGGTGACTTCCAGCAGCGCGTGTACTTCGGTGAGACCTCGCCGGCGTACTCCATCGTCGGTGCGCCGAAGGGCTCGAAGAACGTCGAGCTCGACTACCCGTCCGGCTCGGACGAGAACGACGACAGCGGCGGCAACGCCACGACGACGTACGCCGGCGACGGCGGCCCGAGCATCGGCAACTTCTTCAACCGGCTCGTCTACGCCGCGAAGTTCCAGTCCGAGCAGATCCTGCTGTCGAACGCCGTGAACCAGGACTCGCAGATCCTCTACGACCGCGACCCGATCACGCGCGTGCAGAAGGTCGCGCCGTACCTGACACTCGACAACGACGCGTACCCGGCGATCGTCGACCACCGCATCCAGTGGGTCGTCGACGGCTACACGACGAGCGACGCGTACCCGTACTCGCAGAGCCAGAGCCTCTCCGACACGATCGCGGGTGCCGAGAGCTCGGCGTACCGGACCGACCAGGTCAACTACATCCGGAACTCGGTGAAGGCCACGGTCGACGCGTACACGGGCAAGGTGACGCTCTACGCCTGGGACACCAAGGACCCGGTGCTCAAGACGTGGCAGAAGATCTTCCCGACGGCGACGAAGCCCGTGTCGAGCATGAGCGCGGAGCTGCTCGACCACGTGCGGTACCCGACCGACCTGTTCAAGGTGCAGCGGTCGATCCTCGGCACCTACCACGTCACGAACGCGAACTCGTTCTACTCGGGTGACGACGCATGGAACGTGCCGCAGGAACCGACCTCGGGGACGAACGACACCGACACCTCGGACGCGTCGACCACGACCAACTCGGGCACGAACGCGCTCGGGGCGACCACCACGACGACGGCCAAGGGCAACCTGCAGGACCCGTACTACCTCACGATGAAGGTGCCGGGGCAGGGGACCGCGTACACGCTGTACACGACCTACATCCCACAGCAGTCGGCCGGGGCGAACAACCGGAACGTGCTGACCGGGTACCTCGCCGTGGACTCCGATGCCGGAGGCGCGGGGAAGGGCAAGAAGGGGTCCGGCTACGGCAAGCTCACGCTGTTGACGATGCCGAAGACGGACAACATCCCCGGGCCCGGTCAGGTGCAGAGCCTCTTCAACGGTGACTCGACTGTCTCGCAGGAGCTGAACATCCTGAAGCGCGGGAACTCGACCGTGAAGCAGGGCAACCTGCTCACGCTCCCGGTGGGTGGCGGCTTCCTCTACGTGCAGCCCGTGTACGTGCAGTCGACGTCGAGCGGCTCGTACCCGCTGCTGCAGAAGGTGCTCGTGGCGTTCGGCGACAAGATCGCGTTCGAGGACACCCTCGACGAGGCGCTCAACAGCCTCTTCGGTGGCGACTCGGGTGCGTCGGCCGGTGACTCGGGAGCGTCGGGCGGCTCGGGTGACTCGGGTGCGTCGTCGGGTTCCGACTCGGGTTCGTCGGACTCGGGTTCGTCGGGTTCCGACTCCGGTGCGTCCTCGGGCTCGTCCGGCTCCGGCACGGTCGACAACGCGGCGCTGCAGAAGGCCCTGAACGACGCCAAGCAGGCCCTGCAGGACCGCCAGGACGCCTACGCGGACAACGACCTGGTCGCCGCTGCCGAGGCCGACCAGCGGCTGCAGGACGCGATCCAGGCCGCCACCGAGGCCGAGGACGGGAACTAGACACACCGTGGCGGGGCACTCGATTTGTGCCCCGCCACGGCCCCGTGTAGGCTGTTCAACGTGCCGCGGGGTGGAGCAGTTCGGTAGCTCGCTGGGCTCATAACCCAGAGGTCGTAGGTTCAAATCCTGCCCCCGCAACCAAGCGTCACAGAGAAGGCCCCGGTCCAGTCGGACCGGGGCCTTCTTCGTGTGCGCGTGCTGGTGTGCTGGCTGGTGCGGTGCCGGTGGGCGCGTGTGCGGGTGGGCGGCGCCGAGTCTCGGCCGGGCGGACAGTTTCGCGCCCGCACCGCGCAAGGAACGTCCGCGGAGCCGAGTCTCGAGCCGCCCGGTACGCTCGGCGGATGGGCACCCTCACCGTCGCCGCGGCGCAGTTCGCACCCGTGGACGACCCCGTCGCGAACCTCGAGACCGTCCGCGCCGCGGCAGTCGACGCCGCCGCCCGACACGCCGACCTCCTCGTCACGCCGGAGTACACCTCGTACTTCACCGCCGAGATCGACGACCGGTTCGTGGCCGCCGCCCAACCGTTGGGCGGTCCGTTCGTCACCGGTCTGCAGGCCGTCGCCCGCGAGGTCGGCATCGCCCTCATCGTCGGCGTCGCCGAAGCCGCTGACGTCCCGGACCGCTTCCGGAACACCCTCGTCGCGGTCCTGCCCGACGGGTCTATCGCTGCGACGTACCGGAAGGTGCACCTCTACGACGCGTTCGGCTCGAAGGAGTCGGACCACATCGAGTCCGGCGACCCCGAACAGCTGCCGGTGTTCGAGCTCGGCGGGCTGCGCGTCGGCCTCGAGACCTGCTACGACCTGCGGTTCCCCGAGGTCACCCGGCGCCTGGCCGCACCCGAACACGGCGCCGCCGACGTCGTGGTCCTGCCCGCCGAGTGGGTCCGTGGCCCCGGCAAGGAGCACCACTGGAGGACGCTGCTCACCGCCCGTGCCATCGAGAACACCGTGTGGGTGGTCGGGGTCGGACAGACGCCGCCGATCGGCATCGGGGGCTCGGTCGTCCTCGACCCCTCGGGCGTCGCGGTCGCCGCTGCCGGGGCGGTCCCGGGGATGCTCGTCCTTGAGATCGACACCGCCGTGACGGACGCCGTGCGCCGCGCGAACCCCTCGCTGGCGCTCCGCCGCTACGAGGTCACGCCCCGCCCCTGACCCGCCCGGCGTTGGGCGGGGGGAGTCGCTCGCGTGTGCGCCCCCGCCGAGCGGGCGAAATACGCCGCTCTGGAGGCGCGAGCGGATCCGATTCCGCCCGCTCGCCGTGGCGCGCGGCGGCGCTCGCGGCGAGCGGGCCAAATGCGCCGCTCGGCAGGGGCGATCGGGCGCTGTTTCACCCGCTCGTGGTGGGGGCGCGGTGGCACGCCGGCGCCGAGCGGGCGAAATGCGTGGGCCTGGAGGCGCGGGTCGGGTTGATACCGCCCGCTCGCGGTGGCGGGCGGGTCCGGCCCGCCCGACCGCGGGGGAGTCAGCCGCGCAGGGCGAGACCGGCGAGCCGAGCGGCGGCGTCCTCGAGCACCGAGCGCCGCTTGCAGAAGGCGAACCGCACGAGTGACCGGTAGCCGTCGGCGTGATCGGGTCGGACGAACGCCGAGACCGGGACGCCGACCACCCCGGCGAGCTCGGGGAGCTGCAGGCAGAACGCCCGGGCGTCCTCGTACCCGAGTGCGGCCGTGTCGGCGATGACGAAGTACCCGCCGTCCGGGCGCATCACCTCGAAGCCGGCCGCTCGGAGTCCGGCGGCGAGGAGGTCGTGCTTGGCGGACAGCTCGGCGGCGATGCCGGCGAACACGCTGTCCGGCAGCCGGAGCCCGGTCGCCACCGCGGGCTGGAAGGGCGCGCCGTTCACGAACGTCAGGAACTGCTTCACGGTGGTGATCGCGTCGACGAGCGCCGGTGCCGCCGTGAGCCAGCCGATCTTCCAGCCGGTGGTGCTGAAGGTCTTCCCAGCGCTCGAGATGGTCACGGTGCGATCGGCGGCACCGGGCAGGGTGGCGATCGGGACGTGCGCGACGTCGAAGGTCAGGTGCTCGTACACCTCGTCGGTGACGATCACGGCGTCGTACTTCGTGGCCAGTTCGACGATCGTGGTGAGCACCTCCGTCGGGAGGACACGGCCGGTCGGGTTGTGCGGGGTGTTCACGAGCACCGCACGGGTCCGGTCGGAGAACGCGGCGCGGAGGGCGTCCTCGTCCGGGAGGAAGTCGGGAGCCCGCAACGGCACCGTCACGTGGGTCCCGCCGGCGAGACCGATGAGCGCGCCGTACGCGTCGTAGAACGGTTCGAAGGTGATGACCTCGTCGCCGGGCTCCACCAGGGCGAGGAGCGTCGCGGCGAGGGCCTCGGTCGCGCCGGCGGTGACGAGCACCTGGCGGTCGGGATCGACCTCCAGGCCGTACCACCGGGCCTGGTGCTCGCTGATGGCCGCCCGGAGGTCCGGGGTCCCGCGTCCGGGCGGGTACTGGTTGACGCCGTCGCGGATGGCTGCGACCGCTGCCTCGAGGACCTCGGCGGGACCGTCCTCGTCCGGGAAGCCCTGCCCGAGGTTGACCGCGCCCGTGGCCGCCGCGAGCGCACTCATCTCGGCGAACACCGTCGGCGCGGGGACGCCGTCCGGGCCGAGGAGCATCGCTCCCTCTGCTGCTCGCAACCAGGGTCCTGCGTGACGCATGTGGTTCCCTCCGAGGTGTCGACCGCACTCGCGGCGCTGAACGGACCCCAACCTAGCGGCCGGCCGAGGGCATCTCGGGAACGGCCGCACAGCCCACGCATAAGATCGCCATAGGTCGCTTGCAGCGTCACCAGGAGCACCGCTCAGGTGGGTGCGACAGACTGCACGAGCTTGAAAGGAGCACGTCCAGCATGACCGACACCACGCCCAACGGGCAGGGCGACGACATCCGTCCGGACGACGCGGCCGCGAAGGCCGCATCCGAGGACGCTTCGCCGAACGACTCCGAGCACTTCGACCACGCGTTCCGCGACGACGCTCCGAGCAGCGATGCTCCGACGAGCGACCGTTCGCCGAACGACGGCTCCGCGGACCACACTGACGTGATCGCTCCCGCGAGCGACACCGATGTCATCGCGGCCTCGAACGACCACCCGACCGACCGGTACACAGCGCCGTACCCGACGCTGTCCGAGCACGACTCCGACGCCGGCCAGACGAGCCAGACGAGCCAGTACGGCCAGCCGGACCAGAACGGTCAGACGAGCCAGACGAGCCAGCACGGTCAGACGAGCCAGTACGGTCAGACGAGCCAGTACGGCCAGCCGGACCAGAACGGCCAGCCCAACCAGTACGGCCAGACGAGCCAGTACGGCCGGGCGCCGGCCGGGTACGGCGCGCACGGCACCCCGTACGGCACCGACCACGCGCAGCAGTCCCAGTACGGCCAGCAGCAGTACGGCCAGGACCAGCAGCAGTACGGCCAGTCCCAGTACGGCCAGCAGCAGTACGGGCAGCAGTACGGCCAGTCGCAGTACGGACAGCAGGCGCAGTACGGCCAGCAGCCCCGCTACGGCGAGTACGCCCAGCCGACCTCGGCGCCGGCATCGGCCTCCGAGTACGCCGGAGCCCCGTCCGCCCAGGCCCCCACGAGCGCATTCGGCGACGTCGACGGCTCGAACCAGCGCAACGGCCACTACTTCGACACCGGAGCAGCAAGCGCAGCCGGAGCAGCGGGCGCCGGAGCCGCAGCCCCCGGCCGCCGCACCGGCACCGGCCGCGGCCGCCTCGCCCTCCCGATCATCGCCGGCGTCGTCATCGCCGGCCTCGTCGGCGGCGGCGCCGGCTGGCTCGCCGCGTCCAACACGCAGGGCGGCAGCAACGTCGTCGGGTCCTCGAGCGCGCAGGGCGGCGGCAACCTCACCGTCAACGACTACAACAACGCCACGGTCGTCACCGCGGTGGCCGCGCAGGCGACCCCCTCGGTGGTCACGATCAACGTCTCGTCGAGCAGCGAAGCCGGCACCGGTTCCGGCGTCGTCTTCAGCAAGGACGGCTACATCGTCACCAACACCCACGTGGTGACGCTCGACGGCGACAGCTCCAACGGGACGATCACGGTGACGACGTCGGACGGCAAGATCTACCCGGCGAAGCTCGTCGGCACGGACCCGACGGTCGACCTCGCGGTCATCAAGATCGACGCGACCGACATGAAGCCGATCAGCTTCGCGGACTCGTCCGACCTCAACGTCGGCGACACCGCGGTGGCGATCGGTGCACCGCTCGGCCTGTCGAACACCGTGACGGACGGCATCGTCTCGACCCTGAGCCGCAGCATCCAGGTCACCTCGAGCGCTCCCACCGAGGGCGGCGACTCGAACGAGGGCGGGAACGGCTCGAGCGGCGGTCCCTTCGACTTCTGGGGCAACGGCGGCAACGGCAGCGACTCGTCGACGAACAGCACCGTCTCGCTGCCGGTCATCCAGACCGACGCGTCGATCAACCCGGGCAACTCGGGTGGTGCGCTGCTCGACTCCAAGGGCAAGCTCATCGGCATCAACGTGGCCATCGCGAGCGCGGGCAGCTCGTCCGACTCGTCGTCGAGCCAGTCCGGCAGCATCGGCGTCGGCTTCTCGATCCCGTCGAACCTCGTCAAGCGGGTCGCGAACGAGATCAAGGACAACGGCTCCGCCACGCACGGGCTGCTCGGTGCGACCGTGGGCGACGCCGCCGAGGACGCGAACGCCACGCAGATGGGCGGCCTCATCAAGTCGGTGTCGTCCGGTGGCGCGGCTGCCAAGGCCGGCCTGCAGAAGGGCGACGTGGTCACGAAGATCGGCTCGGCGACGGTGTCCGACGCGACCGACCTCACGGCACAGGTGCGGTACTTCGCCGGTGGCGCGAAGACCACGATCACCTTCATCCGCGGCGGTGAGACGCGCGAGGCGGACGTCACGCTCGGCACCTACAAGGGCTGACGCGACCAGCGACGGACGGGAGGCGCGGTGCCAGCTGGCACCGTCCCTCCCGTCTCGGCCGTCACGACGCTCCGCAGGCTCCGTGTCGCGCCGGTACCGGCCGGGTGGGGCCCACCTCCCGTCCGTCTGCCGGTCGCCCCGACGACCCGCGGCGACTTGATAGGCTCAGGGTCGCTCTTGCGGGGCGGCACCGTCCGCGGTGCGTCCCGTGCACCCAGGTGAGGACCCCGAGGTACCGATGCAGACAGACGGACAGCCCCTGCCGGGCGTCTCGTACGTGATGCCCGTCCTCAACGAGGTCACCGAGGTCCGGGCAGCCGTCCAGAGTCTGCTCGAGCAGGACTACTCCGGTCCGTTCGAGGTCATCCTCGCCCTCGGCCCGTCGATCGACGGCACCAACGAACTCGTCGCCGAGATGAGCGCGGCAGACCCTCGGATCCGCGCGATCGAGAACCCCGCCGGCTCCACGCCCGCCGGGCTGAACGTGGCGATCCGCGCGTCCGTGCACCCCGTCGTGGTCCGTGTCGACGCGCACTCGGTGCTGCCGCAGGACTACACGCGGATCGCCGTGCGCGTGCTGCAGGAGTCGGGCGCGGACAACGTCGGCGGGATCATGCGCGCCGAGGGGCGGACCCCGTTCGAACGCGCCGTGGCGCTCGCGTACGGCAGCCGGGTCGGGCTCGGTGGCACGCCGCACCACGTCGGCGGCCAGGCCGGTCCGGCCGAGACGGCGTACCTCGGCGTGTTCCGGCGTGACCGACTGTTCGAGGTCGGGCTGTTCGACGAGGGCATCAAGCGCGGCCAGGACTGGGAGCTCAACCGGCGCCTCCGGCAGACCGGTGGCACGGTGTGGTTCACCCCGGAGCTCGTCGTCACGTACCGCCCGCGGCCGAGCCTGAAGCGTCTGGTCCGGCAGTTCGTCGCCACGGGGCTGTGGCGCGGCGAGCTCGCCCGCCGGTTCCCCGCCAACAACGGCCTGCGATACTTCGTGCCTCCGGCCATGGTCGCCGCGATGGCGCTCGGCATCGTCGCCGGCATCGTCGGGATCATCGGCGCCGCACTCGGGACGGGGGCGACGTGGGCGCTGCTCGGCTTCGTGGTGCCCGCCGTCTACATCGTCTTCGTCGTGCTGGGGGCCGTCGCGGTCGCCCGGCGGTCGGGGCTGCCGACGCTCCTCTGGCTCGTCGTGGTGCTGCCGTGCATCCACGTCGGGTGGGGACTCGGCTTCATCATCGGCTTCCTGACCCGGACGTCCGAGCTGACCACGCACACGGGACGGTGACCTGACCTCTTGACCGATGACACGACCGGCCGCGGGAACGCCCGCCCCACCTCGATCGCCGAACTCCGTGCCGTCGCCCAACCGGACGAGGTCCGTTCGCGGGCGAACGCCGAGCACTGGACGGCGTCGCTGTACCTGCGGGACGTCTCGCCGTACCTGACGTGGGTGCTGCTGAAGACCCGCGTGACGGCGAACCAGGTGACCGGCCTGATGATCCTCGTCGGGTGGAGCGTCGCGGCCGCCCTGCTCATCCCGGGCATCTGGGGTGCGGCGCTCGCGCTCGTGCTCGGGCAGCTGCAGATGCTCGTCGACTGCTGCGACGGCGAGGTCGCCCGGTGGCGGGGGACCCGGTCGCCCGCCGGCGTGTTCCTCGACAAGGTCGGGCACTACACCACCGAGGGACTCATCCCCATCGCACTCGGCGTCCGTGCGGCCACGTGGCCGATCCACGGCGCGGACTGGATGTGGACCACGATCGGCTGCGCGCTGGGACTCGTGATCGTCCTCAACAAGGCGCTCAACGACATGGTGCACGTCGCACGGGCGAACGCCGGGCTCGACAAGCTCGTCGACCGTCGCGACGCCGGCACCGCCCCGTCCGGACGACGGCTCGCCACGCTGCGTCGCGCCGCCCGGTTCCTGCCGTTCCACCGCCTGTACCACTCGGTCGAGCTGAGCATCCTCGCGTTCGTCTTCGCGCTGCTGGCGCTCGTGATCGGTCATCCCCTGGCCGACCGGATCCTGGTGGGGGCGCTCCTGCCGCTGGCGATCCTGGCGACGTTCGGGCACTTCGTGGCGATCATCTCGTCGAAGCGGGTCCGCGGGTGACCCCGGGCACGCTCCGTCGTCACGCGGTCCCGCACCGCGAGCGGCCCCGTGTCGCCGTGGTGAGCCTGTCGCAGGGGACCCGCCCGGACGACCTGCGTCGTGGACTCGAGAGCGTGCTCGTGCAGCAGGACGTCGAACTCGACGTGGTGTGCGTCGGCAACGGCTGGGAGCCGACCGGTCTGCCCGAGGGCGTCCGGGCGCTGGCCCTGCCCGAGAACGTGGGCATCCCCGCCGGGCGGAACGCCGGGGCCGAGGTGGTCGACGGCGACTACGTGTTCTTCCTCGACGACGATGCCTCGGTGCCGTCGCAGACGTTCCTGCGTGACGCGATCGGCCTGTTCGAGCGCGATCCGTCGCTCGGTCTCGTGCAACCCCGGGTCGTCGACCCAACCGGCGCTGCGAACCCGACGCGCTGGATCCCGCGGATCCGCAAGGGCGAGCCCGACCACTCGTCGCCGGTGTTCTCGGTGTGGGAAGGGGCGGTCGTCCTGCCGATGGACGTGTACCGCGCGACCGGCGGCTGGGGAGCGGAGTACTTCTACGCGCACGAGGGCATCGAGCTCGCGTGGCGCGTGTGGGATGCCGGCCGACGGACCTGGTACGCCGGGGACCTCGTCGCGCACCACCCCGCGATCGACCCGGCACGCCACACCGAGTACTACCGGCTGAACGCCCGGAACCGGGTCTGGCTGGCTCGGCGCAACCTGCCGGCGGTGCTCCGACCGCTGTACGTCGGGTCGTGGGCGGCGATCCAGGTCGCGCGCTGGTGGCGACACCCGCAGCGGCTCGCCACCTGGTTCGGTGGCGTCCGTGAAGGCTGGCGGAGCGACTGCGGTCCCGTGCACGTGATGGGCTGGCTCACGATCGGCCGCATGACGCTCGCCGGCCGTCCGCCCGTCGTCTGACCCGCCCGCACCGAACCGTCCCCGGACCCAGGAAGAGAGACCATGCCGATCATCAGCGACGCGCGCACGGCCCTGCGGCTCGCCGACCGCCTGCTCAAGTCGCGACGCAGCCGTCGTGAACTCGCACGCCGGCTGCCGTCGGTGGTGGCCCCTGCTCCGGGCACCGTGGAGATCGCCGTCTACTTCGCCGACGGCCCCGTGAACATGTACCAGGTGCGGCAGTGGTACGCCCCCCTCGCCGAACTCGCGGCGACCCACCCGGTCGCGATCATCGCGCGGAGCCCCGGCACCATGCTCACCCTGCTCGACGAGTCGCCGGTGCCCGTGGTCTACGCGCGCCAGGTCGTCGACCTCGAGCAGTTCGTCGAGGAGCAGGCACCGAAGATCGTCTTCTACGTCAACCAGAACGCCCGCAACTTCCAGATGATGCGGTACGGGCGCATGTGGCACGTCTTCGTGAACCACGGCGAGAGCGACAAGATGTACATGACGACGAACCAGTTCAAGGCGTACGACTACGCCCTGATCGCCGGTGACGCCGCTCGTGGACGGCTGTCGGACGCCCTGTGGGACTACGACCTGGATGCCCGGACGATCTCGATCGGTCGCCCGCAGGCCGACCACTTCGCCGGCGCCGCGCCGTACCCGGCCGACGACCGCACGGTCGTGCTCTACGCGCCGACGTGGGAGGGGGACCGCGCAGCGGCCGCCTACGGGTCGATCGCGAGCCACGGCACCACGATCGCCGAACGGGTGCTCGCGTCGCCGACGCACCGGCTCGTCTACCGGCCGCACCCCCGCAGCGGTGTGCGCGACGCCGCGTACAAGGCGGCGCACGAGCGGATCGTCGCTGCCATCGCGAGCGCCAACGCCGCCGACCCGGGCGCCCACCACGTGTACGACGACGGTGCCGAGCTGGGGTGGCAGCTCGCCGGAGCGGACGTGGCGATCACGGACATCAGCGCGATGATCTACGACCGGCTCGCCGTGGGCAAGCCGCTCATCGTGACCCGGCCGGTCGCGCCCGAGGCGGACGTCGACGAGCGCGGGTACCTGAGCGACGCCAACTGGTTGACGGCGTCCGATGCGCAGGACGTCGTCGCGCGGGTCGACGCCGCGGCGAACGACGCCGCCGAGCTCGCGAAGCTGCAGCACTGGGTCGAGCGGTACTTCGGGGACACGACGCCCGGTGCGGCGACGAAGCGGCTGCACGACGCGGTCGAACGGCTGCTCGCCCGTTGGCAGACCGTCGCGGCGGCGCGCGGCGAGGACTGAGGGACCGACCCGGACCCACCGGTCGGCGGTGGCACGACGAGGACGGTCAGGCAGCACGGGCGTCACCCACGAGGGACATCCGCCAGAGGTACTCGGAGCGGTCCGGTCGACGCCAGCGGACGATCACCACGCCCGTGTCGTCGGTGGTGGCGCCGAACACGGCGATCGAGAGCGACCGACCCGGTTCGAGCCGGTGCACGGCGAGCGGCGGGCAGTAGCCGGTGCCGAGGTGGGTGAGCGTGATGCCGTCGACGGGTTCGTCGCCGGTGTTCAGCAGGTCGTAGCGCCGCGGAGCGCGGGAACGGTCGATCGAGAACGGGACGGGGTAGGCCGGTGTCGGGTGGTGCATGCCGTCACCGTAGGGTGAGGGTCTGACGTCCGGGGGCCGGTTCGGCTCGGGGGAGTGGCGGCTGTGGAGAGCGGCCCGGGGGACCCTGGTTGTGGACGGGGATCGGTGGTCAGACGGCGTAGTCGGACGAGTACCGCTGCAGTGCTTCCTCGATCGTGCCGTCGAGCTGCAGGCGACCCTTGTCGAGGTACAGCCCGCGCTCGCAGAAGCGGCGGAGGTCCTTGTCGCTGTGCGAGACGAAGAACAGCGTGCGGCCACCGGCGAGGAGTTCCTCGATCCGCTTGTAGCACTTCTCGCGGAACCCCTTGTCGCCGACCGCCAGCACCTCGTCCACCAGGATCACCGGTTCGTCGAGGCGCGAGATGACCGCGAACGCGATGCGCACCTTCATGCCGCTCGACAGGTGCTTGTACGGGGTGTCGACGAAGTCGCCGATCTCGGCGAACTCGATGATCTCGTCGAAGGCGTCGCGGATCTCCGCCCGGGACATGCCGTGCAGTCCCGCCGTGAGGTAGACGTTGTCGCGGACCGAGAGGTCTCCGACGAAGCCACCGGTGATCTCGATCAGGGGTGCGACCCCGGCGCCGACGTGGATGCGTCCCTCGTCGGGGAGCATGACCTGGGCCACGAGCTTCAGCAGCGTCGACTTGCCCTGACCGTTGCGGCCGACGACCCCGATCGCCTCACCCGGGCGGACGTCGAACGACACGCCCCGGAGCGCCCAGAACTCGTCCGCGCGCTTGCGGCGGTTGCTGCCGGCGAAGAGGTCCTTGAAGCTCCGGCTCGCCCGACGGTTGCGCTTGAACCGGATGCCGGCGTCGCGGACGGAGATCACGGGGGCGACCGTCGCGCTGCGGCTGGTCTGCTCGGTGGCGGTCATCACAGCTCCTTCAGGACGCGGTGCTCGCTGCGGCGGAACACGACGAGTCCGATCGCGAGGACGACGACGGTGACGACGACGGAGACCCCGACCTCGAACCAGTTCAGCTGCGACGGGAAGAACGCGGCGCGGTAGATGCCGAAGATGCCGCTGAGCGGGTTGAACGCCGCGAGGTCGTGCAGCTTGTCGGGCAGTGCCGACGTGCCGTAGATGATCGGCGATGCGTAGAAGAGGAACCGGAGCACGAGCTTCACCGCACGCTCGAGGTCACGGAAGAAGACCACGAGCGGCGCGACGATCAGGCCGAGCCCGTACACGAGCGCGCACTGCAGCACGATCGCGAGCGGGTAGAGCGCGATCTCCCAGTGCCAGTGCGCCCCCGTCGCGATCGCGAACACGGCGAGCACCGGCAGGCTGAGGAGGAACTCGATGCCCTTCGACGCCGTGACCCGGGCGACCCAGATGCTGCGCGGGATCGTCGTCGACCGGATGAGCTTGGTCTCCTTGATGAACGCCCGCGTCGAGTCCGAGACGGCACCGGTGAACCACATCCACGGCAGCAGCGCCGACAGCAGGAACACGATGTACGGCTCTTCGCCGACCGACCCGCGGTGGAACACCTGCGTGAAGACGAACCAGTAGATCGCCGACATCACGAGCGGGTCGAGGATCGACCAGAAGTAGCCGAGCGCCGAGGTCGAGTAGCGGACGCGGAGGTCTCGGATCGTCAGCAGCCAGAGGGCATGACGATAGCGCCGACCGGCGCTCCGGGACGCCGCTGGTGCGGCAGCCGCGGGCGCGGTCGGCGCACTCGCTGTGGTCACGGTTTCCCTTCGGGCGGAACCGCCGAGGGGGTCTTGACGCTGGTTCAGGCGAACAGGTTGTTCGCGCGCTCGAGGTCCTCGGCGAAGTCGATCTCGACCGCGTAGAGGTCCGAGATGTCGATCGGGCTCCAGAGTAGCCCGTCCTCGGCGATGGCAGCCTCGATGCCGCCCTCGAAGTACTCCTGGTCGTCGACGCGACCGAGCTGGCGGATGAGCGCCTGCTTGTCCTTCGAGGACACGTAGTTGATGCCGACGGCTTCGCCGAGGCCGCCGACGACCTGCTTCGACAGCTTGTGGATGAAGCCCTCGGCGTCGACGGTGTACTTGACCTCTTCGTCGGAGACCTTGTCGGTGTTGACGCTGACGAACGAGCGGTCCTCGTCGATCATGTCGGCCGCACGCACCAGGGCACGCGGGTCGAAGACGACGTCACCGTTCATCCAGAGCACGCCGCCCTTGCCCGTCGCCTTGAGGGCGCGGAGCAGGCTCTTCGAGGTGTTCGTGGAGTCGTAGGACTCGTTGTAGACGAAGTTCGCCTCGGGGAAGGCCTCGACGATGTACTCCGACTTGTAGCCGACGACGATCGTGACGCGTGCGCTCGAACCGAACGCCGCACGGATGTTGTCGAACTGCTGCTGCATGATGGTGCGGCCGTCGCTCAGTTCGGTCAGCGGCTTCGGCAGGCTGCGCCCGAGGCGGCTGCCCATCCCCGCTGCGAGGATGACGATCTGCGTGGTCATGCTGGTCCCTTCTGGTGTCCGCCCGCGCGCCCTGGGGCACGGGCGGGCCTCGTCGAGTGTGCTCCCGGAAGATCCGATCTGCCCGGGAAGACCGCCGTCTCTGCGCGCATTCGCAGGGAGGGATCGTCACGGGGACACCGGCCGGGGCAGGTTTCCAAGTGGTGAACACTTCGTCGTGCCTCGGTGAATGATACGGAACGACCCTCCGCCGGGGTACGGTCTCGGCCGCTTCGTGCTCATTTCGTGACACAGCACCGGGGATTCGGGACACCGAGCCCGAGGCGTCCCCCGCTGTCCGGTGAGCGTTGGTACGGTGGGGCGGTGGCCGCAGCAGCAGGGGACGACGACGACGTGTACGCCACGTCGGACGCTGCCTGGCTGACCGAGGAAGCGGACGCCGACACCGAGGCCGAAGCGGCCGCCGACGGCGACGACGACACCGCGGACGACGCTGCCACCGAGGACGACGACGCCACCGCGGCGGGAGACGCCGCTGACGACGACATGGGGGACGGGGATGCACACGACGCCTCCGCTGAGGACACGATGACCGACGACACGACGGCCACCGAGACGACGGAGACGGGGGCGGACCGCGTCGCCGCGCAGGCGGTGGCGCCGACGACCACCGGTCGCCGCCCTGCCAAGGCGCGCGGCGGCAAGGGACGTGCCACCCGCCCGACGCAGACGGCGGGGACGACCGGCACCGTGCCTCCTGGCCCGCGCGACGGGGTGGACGAGACGGACGCGACCGCCGCCACGGACGCGACCGACCGCGCGACCCCGACCGACCGCGCGACCCCGACCGACCGCGCGACCCCGACGGACACCGCAACCGCCACGGACCCCGCAGCGGACACGGCAGCAGCCGACACCGCAGCGGACACCGCGGCGCCCGACACCAAGCCCGCGAAGAAGCGCCCGAGCGGCACCAAGCGCCCCGCGCCCACGGCCAAGCAGCCCCAGCAGCCCGTCGTCCTCCGTGCCGACGGCCTCGTGAAGCGCTACGGCCAGACCCTCGCCGTCGACGAGGTCGACCTCGAGATCCGCCAGGGCTCGATCTTCGGCGTCGTCGGCCCGAACGGCGCCGGCAAGACGACCACCCTGTCGATGGTCACCGGACTCCTGCGCCCCGACGCCGGCAGCGTGACCGTGCTCGACCACGACGTGTGGGCCGACCCGACCGCCGCCAAGCGGGACCTCGGCGTGCTGCCGGACCGGCTCCGGCTGTTCGACCGGCTGACCGGCGCGCAGCTGCTGTACTACTCGGCGACCCTCCGCGGGCTCGACGGCGCCACCGCGCGCAAGCGCAGCAGTGACCTGGCCGAGGCGTTCGGTCTCGGCGAGGCGCTCGGCCGTCAGGTCGCCGACTACTCCGTGGGCATGGCGAAGAAGATCGCCCTCGCGGCGACGCTCATCCACTCGCCCCGGGTGCTCGTGCTCGACGAACCGTTCGAGTCCGTCGACCCGGTGAGCGCAGCGACCATCACCGAGATCCTCCGTCGCTACACGCGCGGGGGCGGCACGGTGGTGCTCTCCAGCCACTCCATGGAACTCGTGCAGCGCACGTGTGACTCCGTCGCCATCATCGTCGGCGGCAAGGTCCTCGCCTCCGGCACGATGGCGCAGGTCCGCGGGCGCAAGAGCCTCGAGGACAAGTTCGTCGAACTCGCGGGCGGCCGCGTCGTGGCAGAGAGCATGGAATGGTTGCACAGCTTCTCCGGCTGAGGGCGGACCTGCTCGCGGGCGAGGTCCGCGGGAGCGCCCGTCGGTCGGTCCTCGTCGTGCTCGGCAGCCTCGCGGGACTCGTCGCCGCGGTGCTCGTCGCGATCGAGGTCGTCGGGCTCCGTGACGCCGCACCCGAGGTCGCGCGTTCGGTCGTCGTCCCGGTCGGCACGCTCATCGCCTTCGCGTTCACGGTCGTCCCGCTCGTCGTCGGGCGCGGCGACCAGTTCGATCCGCGGCGCTTCACCGTGTTCGGCATCGGCCGACGTGACCTGGCGGTCGGGCTCGGGGTAGCCGGACTCATCGGGGTCCCGGTCGTCGCGGTCGCCGTCGTGGCCGTCGCGCAGTCGGTCGCGTGGATGCGCGGTGCGGGTGTCGGCGTCCTCGGCGTCGTCGCAGCCCTCCTCGCCATCGCCACGTGCGCCCTGCTCATCCGCGTCGGCAGCGCCGTCGGTGCGTCCCTGATCGGTCCGCACCGGTCGCGGGACGCCGGCTGGCTGGTCGCGCTGGTCATCGTCGTGCTGGCGATCCCGGCCGTCTCGCTCCTGCTCCGCGTCGACTGGCTCGACCCGGCCGGCGCCGAGATGCAGCGCGTCGCCGACATCGCCGGGTGGACGCCGTGGGGCGCCGCCTGGGCCGTGCCGGCCGACGTCGCGAGCGGCCGTGTGGGCGAGGGCGTCGTCAAGCTCGTCATCGCGGTGGTCGTCGTGGCCCTGCTCGGCCTCGCCTGGTGGGCCGTGGTCGGCCGGGCGCTCGAGACCGTCGACGGCCGTGCGCGGACCCGTCGGTACCGGGGCCTCGGATGGTTCGACACGCTCGGCTCCACGCCCGTCGGCGCGGTGGCGGCACGGGCCCTCACCTACTGGGGACGCGACCCGCGGTACCGCGCGTCCTACCTGATCATCGTGTTCGTCCCGCTCGTCGTCATCCCGCTCGGGGTGGCCGGCGTGCCGTGGCACTGGACCGCCCTGGTGCCGCTGCCGCTGATGGCGCTCATCGCGGGCTTCCTGCCGCACAACGACGTCTCGTACGACAACACCGCGGTGTGGCTGCACGTCGCCTCGGGAGCCCCGGGCTGGAGCGACCGACTCGGTCGCCTCGTGCCGGTGCTCACCGTGGGCATCCCCGCACTCGTCGCCGGCTCGTGGGTCTCCGCGTGGCTGTTCGGCGACTGGACGGCCTTCCCGCTGCTGGTCGGCGTGAGCACGAGCGCGCTCCTGTCCGGCCTCGGGCTGTCGAGCGTCGTGTCCGTCCTGCTGCCGTACCCGACCGTCCGACCGGGCGACCATCCCTTCCAGCAGCCGCAGGCCGCCGGCGTCCTCGCCTCGGTCGCGCAGTCGTCGATGGTGGTCGGCATCCTGGTCTGCTCCGTCCCCGCGGCCTGGCTCGCGGTACTCGCGTTCGTCGACGGCCCGGAGCCGTGGGGGGTCTTGACCCTCGTCGTCGGGGTCCTGGTCGGCGTGGTCGTACTGGCGGCGGGCGTCGCGATCGGCGGTCGCCTCTTCGACCGCCACGGGCCGGACCTGCTGGCCGCAGCGCAGCGCAACTGAGCCGGGTCGCTCGCGGGGTGACCACCTGACGGCCTGGAGGCGCGGGTCGACCCCGCCCCGCGCCTCCAGGCCGTCGCGGGTCGGCCACGCCCCCCCCCGCGCGTCGCGGACCGTCGCGGCGCGCGCCCGGTCGTCGTACCCTGGACGCATGAGCATGACGGAACCCGGTGGCGGCCTCGACGTGATGGACCGCGAGCTCGAGAAGCTCCTCGAGGAAGAGGCGATCGAGCCCGGCGACCACGAGCGCTTCTCGCACTACGTCAAGAAGGACAAGATCCTGCAGTCGGCCCTGACCGGCAAGCCCGTCAAGGCGCTGTGCGGGAAGAAGTGGATCCCCGGGCGCGACCCCGAGAAGTTCCCGGTCTGCCCCGACTGCAAGGCGATCTACGAGAAGATGAAGGCGGAGTGACGCCGACGCTCAGATGACGAGCGTGGGGATGGCCGGGTCGCCCCGACCGATGCGTGACGCGTCGGCGGGCAGCTCGGCCTTCGCCATCTTGTGGTGCGCGCGGGCCGCTTCGACGCCCTGCACGCCGAGGAACGCCGGGTCCACCTCGCCGTTCGTCACCACGGGGACGAGCAGCGGGCGCTCGTCCGGCCCGACCTGACCCGTGGTCAGCACGACCTCGGCGGTGGCGATGCCGTTGCGGAGGCGGCGGCCGGCCTGCTTGCGTCCGCCGACGGTGGCCTTCTCGGCCGACTTCTTCGCGACCGGGACCCAGTCGGCGTCGTTCGCACCGTCGTCGGCTGTGTCGCGGCGGCTCGCGTCGCGATGGCTCGCGTCGCGGTGGCTCGTGTCGCGGTGTGCGACGAGCTTGAACACCATGCCCGCGGCCGGGTGGCCCGATCCGGAGACCACCGAGGTCCCGACGCCGTAGGAGTCGACCGGCGCCGCGCGGAGTGCCGCGATCGTGTACTCGTCGAGGTCGTTCGTGACCGTGATCTTCGTGTCGGTCGCCCCGAGCCGGTCGAGCTGTGCGCGGACCGACGCCACGACGGACGGCAGGTCGCCGCTGTCGATGCGGACGGCGCCGAGCTTGCCGTCGGTGAGCCGGACCGCGGTGTCGACCGCGGCCTCGATGTCGTAGGTGTCGACGAGCAGCGTCGTACCGGTCCCGAGGGCGTCGATCTGCGACCGGAAGGCGTCCTCCTCCGAGTCGTGGAGGAGCGTGAACGCGTGCGCCGCGGTGCCCATCGTCGGGATGCCCCAGGTGCGCCCGGCCTCGAGGTTGCTCGTCGCCCCGAAGCCCGCGATGTACGCGGCCCGGGCGGCGGCGACGGCGTTCCACTCACCCGTGCGCCGGGAGCCCATCTCGGCGAGCGGTCGACCGTCGGCAGCGGAGACCATGCGTGCGGCGGCGCTCGCGATCGCGCTGTCGGCGTTGAAGATGCTCAGCGCGAGGGTCTCGAGCACGACGGCCTCGGCGAAGGTGCCCTCGATCTGGAGGACGGGGGAGTTCGGGAAGAAGACCTCGCCCTCGCGGTAGGCGCGGATGTCCCCGGTGAACCGGTAGTCGGCGAGGTACGAGGCCGTCCCGGCGTCGATGACGCCGCGGTCGCGCAGGAACGCGATCTCGTCGTCGCCGAACCGGAAGTCCGTCAGCGCGGTCAGGAACCGGCCGAGGCCCGCGGCGACACCGTAGCGGCGCCCGTCCGGCAGGCGGCGGGCGAAGACCTCGAACACGCACCGGCGGTCGGCCGTGCCGTCCTTGAGGGCCGCGTCGACCATGGTGAGTTCGTACTGGTCCGTGAGGAGCGCGCTGGTCACCTCTCCGACACTAGTGTCGCCCGGGCTCGGAGGTACGGATCCGCCGGCCGGCGCGCGCGAGCGGGCGGTGTGTGCCGGGTCGGCGCGGCGAGCGGTGCGTGTTCCGCCCGCTCGCCGGCTGGGTGGCCGCCTGGAGGCGCGGGGCGGCCTGGCGGGGGCGGGGCGCGCCTCCTGGACGGGACGTTGACGCGAGCGGGCGGATTCCGTCGGGTCGGCGTGGTGAGCGGTGCGTGTTCCGCCCGCTCGCGGGGCGGGCGGGCCCGCGCGCTCGGTACGCTGGTGTCGTGACGGATGCACCGATCGGAGTCTTCGACAGCGGGGTCGGCGGACTCACGGTGGCCCGCGCCATCATCGACCAGCTGCCGCGCGAGAGCATCCGGTACGTGGGCGACACCGTGCACTCGCCGTACGGCCCGAAGCCCATCGCGGACGTCCGTCGCTACGCGCTCGAGGTGATGGACGACCTCGTCGAACAGGGTGTGAAGGCCCTCGTGATCGCGTGCAACACCGCTTCGTCCGCGGTGCTCCGGGACGCGCGCGAACGGTACGAGCAGGCGTACGGCATCCCCGTCGTCGAGGTCATCCAGCCCGCTGCACGCGCCGCCGTCAAGCAGACCCGCACCGGACGCATCGGCGTGATCGGCACGGTCGGCACCATCGCGTCGCGCTCGTACGAGGACGCCTTCGCGGTCGCGTCGGAGATCAGTCTGAGCCTCGCGGCATGCCCGCGCTTCGTCGAGTTCGTCGAGGCGGGAGACACCTCCTCCCCAGCGCTCCGCGAGGTCGCTGCGGGCTACCTCGCACCGATCCGCGCAGCCGACGTCGACACGCTCGTCCTCGGGTGCACGCACTACCCGCTCATGTCCGCCGCCATCCAGTACGTGATGGGCCCGGACGTGACGCTCGTCTCCAGCGCCGAGGAGACCGCCAACGACGTGTACCGACGACTCGTCGAGCACGGGCTCGAACGGACTGCCACCGAGCCGCCGACCTACTCGTTCGAGGCGACCGGCGACGACAAGAACGGCTTCATCCGACTCGCCCGACGCTTCCTCGGCCCCGAGGTCTCCAGCGTCGGCCACCTCCAGACCGGGGCCATCACGCTGCCCCGCATCGAAAGGACCCCATGAGCGACACGCTCCGCATCGACGGCCGCACCGCGACCGACCACCGTCCCGTCACGATCGAGCGGGGGTGGAGCACGCAGGCCGAGGGCAGCGCGCTCATCTCGTTCGGCAACACCAGGGTGCTCTGCACCGCGTCCTTCACGAACGGCGTCCCGCGGTGGCTTGCCGGCAAGGGCACCGGCTGGGTCACCGCCGAGTACTCGATGCTGCCCCGCTCGACGAACGAGCGCATGCAGCGCGAGTCGATCAAGGGCAAGGTCGGCGGGCGCACGCACGAGATCTCCCGCCTGATCGGCCGATCGCTCCGCGCGGTCGTCGACACGAAGGGTCTCGGCGAGAACACGCTCGTCATCGACTGCGACGTGCTCCAGGCAGACGGCGGCACCCGCACGGCGTCGATCACCGGCGCGTACGTCGCGATGGTGGATGCGATCGAGTGGGGGCGCGACCGCGGGTTCGTGGCGAAGAAGGCGACCCCGCTGCTCGACAGCGTGCAGGCCATCTCCGTCGGGATCGTCAAGGGCGAGCCGATGCTCGACCTCGCGTACACCGAGGACTCCGCCGCCGACACCGACATGAACATCGTCACGACGGGCTCGGGCAAGTTCATCGAGGTGCAGGGGACCGCCGAGCACGCACCCTTCGACCGCGACGAGCTCAACGTGCTGCTGGACCTCGGGCTCGCGGGCAACCAGTCCCTCGCGGCGATCCAGAAGTCCGTGCTGGGGCTCGCGTGACCTCGCGCACGGTGGTCCTGGCGACGCACAACCAGGGCAAGGTCGTCGAGTTGCGCGAGATCCTCGGGTCGGCGCTGGGCGACGGCGTCGAGCTCGTCGGGTACGACGGCCCGGAGCCCGTCGAGGACGGGGACACCTACGCCGCGAACGCCCTCATCAAGGCCCGGGCGGCGGTCGCGCACACGGGGCTCCCGGCGCTCGCCGACGACTCGGGCATCGCGGTGGACGCGTTGGACGGTGCTCCCGGCATCCACTCGGCGCGGTACGCCGGCACGCGGGTCGACGCGGACAACATCGCGCTGCTGCTGCGGAACCTCGACGGGGTCGTCGAGCGCACGGCGGCGTTCGTGTGCGCCGCGGCGTTCGTCACGCCGGGCGGCACCGAGCACGTGGTCGAGGCGGTCTGGAACGGCGAGGTCACGACCGAGCCCATCGGCGACGGCGGGCACGGGTACGACCCGGTCTTCCGGCCGGACGACGCCGACCGGACGTCGGCGGAGTTGACGCGCGAGGAGAAGAACGCGCTGTCGCACCGGAGCAAGGCGTTCCGCGGGATCGCGCCGGTGGTGCGGGAGTACTTCGGCGTCTGACGCGCGGGCGCGCGGCTGCGCGGCTGCGCGTCCGCACAACCGAAGACAACCCGAGCCACGTCGCGACGTGGCTCGGGTTGTCTTTCGTTGTGCGAGGGCCCGGCGCCGCCGCGGGCCCGCGGCGAGCGGGCGGAATGTGCCGCGCGGGGGCGCCGAGCGGGGCGTACTTCGCCCGCTCGTCGGAGCGAGCGGCGGC
>NZ_JABXGF010000044.1:0-30314 GCF_025407985.1 Curtobacterium sp. C2H10
CAGCGCCGCAGGCGCGCGCGCTCGGCGCGCGCAGCGTCGAGCAGCACGCGGGCACGGGCATCGAAGGAGTGCTCGGCGGCGATACGCGCGGCCACCTCGGCACGCGAGGCCTCGGCGGGCCACGGGTACGCCGGGTCGAGCAGCGCCGCGAGGTCCTCCCGCGACCCCGCCACCGCCAGCGTCGGCACGTCGAGCACCTCGCCGAGCCCGACGACGGGGTCGGTCACCACGACTCCCCCGGCGGCCAGGACGTCGAACACCCGGTTCGACACGAACCCGCCGGCGGCCATGTCCGGCCAGTGGTCGTTCAGCACGACACGGGCGGACGCGTAGGCGCGCGCGACCTCGGCGCGGGACAACGACGGCGATCCGAGGGACGACTCCGGCACGACGTCCTCCCACCCGGGCCCGTGCACGCGCAGGTCGGCACCGAGTGCGACCGCGTCCGCGACGACCGGGCGAGCGGCGCCGCGGGTGGAGCCGACGAAGACGACGCGGCCGGCATCGGGCCCCGATGACACGCCCGGGCGGAACACCGCCGGATCGGTCGCCTGCAGCAGCGTCCCGACCGGCACGCCCGACCGCGCACTCGCCGCGGCGGCCCACACCGGCCCCGCCGCGAACGCCCGGTCGAACGACCGCAGTTCGGTGTCAGCGACGTCATCGGGGTGGCTGATCACCCAGAGCAGGTTCACGGACGCCGGGTTCGGCGGCACCCGGTCGAGCCCCCGCACGACGAGCGTGACGTCGTCTGCGCCGTCGTCGTCCCGCACGTGGGCGTCCCGGCGGTCGACGCGGACCCGCTGCCCGAGGCCCTCGAGCGCGGCGGCGAGCTCGGCCGCGAAGTGCACGTCGCCCCAGCCGTCGCCCTCGGGTCCGGCGGGCGCGGCGATCTTCAGCGACCACGCGAGCTGCTCGGTGGCCGGCACCGTCGAGGCCACGGGCGTCACCGGCCGAGCGCCCCACGGCGGCACCGGTGGCCCGGCCACGACCGAGCCGCTCCCGTCGACGGCGCGGTCGCGCCACGCCGAGACGGCGTCGACGGTCGCCGCGTCGACGGTGCGCCCCGCCTCGGCCGAGCGCTCGAGCGCCCAGACGACCGCGACGTCACGATCGGTGCGGTCCGCGACCGCGCGACTCCAGGCCGACAGCGTGGTGCGTTCGTCCGGGAGGCACGGTGCCGGTACCAGCGCACGTCCCGGCATCGCCAGTGCGGGTTGGTCCGCGGCGAAGACGGTCGCAGCGGCTGCGGTGTCGCGTGCGGCGAGGATCGTCGACCGGAGTCCGTCGGCGCCGGGCACGACCGACGCGGAGTCGTCGCTCCAGGGCAGCGCCCCGGGCCGGAGGAGCCGGGCCCCGTGGCGTGCGGAACCGTCGGCGAGCCAGACCCGGGCCTGCGCCACACCGTGCGCACCGGCCTCGGCGAGCACCTGGAGGTCCTGGTCGGTGACGCCCACCGTCGAGTCCACCACGACGAGCACGCCCCGCACCCCACCGGCGACCCCGGCGTTCACGGCCGATCCGATGCCGTCGACGGCGTCCGGCCGCACCCACGGCACACCCCGGGGCGACGGCAGGACCGGGGAGGCGTCCGCGACGTAGGCCACGGCACGGACGTCCGCCTCGGGACCGAAGGCGGTCCGGGCAGCGGAGACCATCGCGGGCAACCGGTCGTGCCGGTCGGACCGGCTGACGAGGAGCACGGTGACGCCGGTCTGTCTGACCTGCGCCGGGCCGTCGAACCCGGCCACCCGCTCGGGCGGCGCCGCCGTCGCGGACGGGTGTCGCGCCTCCTGGACCGCATCGGGGCCGGAGGGCGTCGCGTCGCGACGGCGGCGTCGACCGAACCAACCAGAGCCGGGCGCCACGGGGGTGACTAGGCGGAGAGGAGCCGCTGGAGGTAGACGCCGTAGCCGCCCTTGACGAGCGGGGCGGCGAGGTCGGCGAGCTGTGCGTCGTCGATCCAGCCGTTGCGCCAGGCGATCTCCTCGATGCAGCCGATCTTGAAGCCCTGACGGTCCTCGATCACCTTGACGTACTCGGACGCCTGCATCATCGACTCGAACGTGCCGGTGTCGAGCCAGGCCGTGCCGCGGTCGAGGACCTGCACGCCGAGCTCGCCGGCGTCGAGGTAGCGCTCGTTCACGGTCGAGATCTCGAGCTCCCCGCGGGCGCTCGGCTCGATCGTCTTCGCGATCTCGATGACCTTGTTGTCGTAGAAGTACAGGCCGGGGACGGCGTAGTTCGACTTCGGCTCGGTCGGCTTCTCCTCGATGGAGACCGCGGTGAAGCTGTCGTCGAACTCGACGACGCCGTACGCCTTCGGGTCGGCCACGTGGTACGCGAAGATGGTCGCGCCCTCGACCTCGGTGTTCTTGCGGAGGTTCGTGCCGAGGCCCGTGCCGTGGAAGATGTTGTCGCCGAGGACCAGCGCGACGCTGTCGTCGCCGATGAAGTCCTCGCCGATGACGAAGGCCTGCGCGAGGCCGTCCGGGCTCGGCTGCACGGCGTACTGGATGTCCATGCCGAGGGCCGAGCCGTCGCCGAGGAGCGCGCGGAACTGGTCGTTGTACTCCGGCGTCGTGATGACCAGCACCTCGCGGATGCCGGCCATCATCAGCGTCGACAGCGGGTAGTAGACCATCGGCTTGTCGTAGATCGGCATGAGCTGCTTGCTGATGCCCTTGGTGATCGGCCAGAGACGGGTGCCGGAACCCCCGGCGAGGATGATGCCCTTCACGGGTGCGTCCTTTGCTTCGTTACTTCGTCGTACGGAGGGACTCGGTGTAGGCCAAGCACTCCTCGTAGGTGGGGAGCAGCCCTGCGGCGGCAGCCTGCTCGAGGGTCGGTGCGCTGGTGTCCTTCTCGGAGAGGACCGGCTCGCCGAGCCCGTCCGGCAGCGTGAGTCCCACGGTCGGGTCGAGGATCGTGATCCCCTTCTCGCGCTCGGGGTTGTAGTGCGCGCTGACCAGGTAGTTCACCGTCGACTGGTCCTCGAGCGCGACGATCGCGTGCCCGAGCCCCTCGGACAGGTACACAGCCTTGCGGTCGACGTCGTCGATGCGGACAGAGTCCCACTGCCCGAACGTCGGGGAGCCCACGCGGATGTCGACGATGTAGTCGATGAACGCCCCGCGGACGGCGGTGACGTACTTCGCCTGGCTCGGCGCGACGAGGGCGTAGTGGATGCCCCGTGCGACGCCGGCCGCCGAGATCGACATGTTCACCTGCCGCAGGTCGAGCGGGTGGCCGACCGTCTCCTCGAGGACGTCGGCCCGGTACGCCTCGAGGAATGCTCCTCGTGCGTCGCCGTGCTGGACGGGCGTGAACTCCCACGCGCCGGGGATCTTCAGTTCGCGGATCTGCACCGGGGAAGCCTAGCAAGGCGCGAGTTCGCATAGGCTGTCATGGTTCTGCGCACTGCCGACTCCCGAAACGAGACCAAGCGAGCCCGTGAAGCTATTCGTCCAGATCCCCTGCCTCAACGAGGAGAACACCCTCGCCAGCGTCATCGACTCGATCCCGAAGCAGATCGACGGCATCGACGAGATCGAGATCCTGGTCATCAACGACGGCAGCACCGACCGCACGGTCGAGGTCGCCAAGGAGCACGGTGTCCGGCACTTCGTGCACCACACCACGAACATGGGCCTCGCCCGGTCGTTCCGGGACGGCGTCGACTACGCGCTGCTCCACGGCGCCGACATCGTCGTGAACACCGACGGTGACAACCAGTACCCGCAGGCGCACATCGCCGAGCTGGTCCAGCCGATCCTCCGCAAGGAAGCCGAGATCGTGATCGGCGACCGGCAGACCCGGACGATCGAGCACTTCTCCGGGTTCAAGAAGCTCATGCAGCGCTTCGGCTCGTGGGTCGCGTCGCGTGCGGCGGGCCTCGACCTGCCGGACGCCGCGAGCGGGTTCCGCGCGTACTCGAAGTACTCGCTCATCCGCCTGAACATCGTGACGCGCTTCAGCTACTGCATGGAGACGATCGTGCAGGCCGGGTACAAGCGCCTGGCGATCGCGTCGATCCCGATCACGACGAACCCGAAGACGCGCGAGTCCCGCCTGTTCAAGAACATCTGGCAGCACATGTTCCAGTCCGGGTCGGCGATCGCCCGCGTGTACCTGATGTACCGCCCGATGGCGCTCTTCCTCTGGGTCGCGGCGATCCTCGGCGCGCTCGGGGCGTGGCCGCTCGTCCGGTACCTGGTGCTCCTCGCGATGCACACCGGCGGCAACCACCTGCAGTCGATCATCCTCGGGGTGGTCCTGCTCATCACCGCGGTGCTCAGCATCGTGATCGGCGTCGTCGCCGACCTCACGCGGCTCAACCGCACGCTGGCCGAGGAACAGCTCGACCTGCAGAAACTCCAGCGCTATGGCGACTGAGGTCACCGCCGCACAGCCGGTGACCCGGGGGGAACGACGCGCCGTCATCGCACTGACGGCTGCGTTCGCGCTGCTGCTCACGCTGTGGGCCTTCCTGACGCCGATGTTCGCGGCCCCGGACGAGGCAGCGCACTTCGACGCCGCCGAACAGCTCGCGCTCGGCAAGGGGTGGCCGGCGCCGGGCGACATGGACCTGCTGAAGACGACGTACGTCGAGCAGGGGCAGTCCACGAACGTCGCTGCGGCGGACCGTGAGACCGTCGCACAGCTCACGGCGGAGAACCCGGGCAACCACGACTTCGTCAACCAGATGTCGCAGCACCCGCCGACGTACTACGGCGTGGGTGCGGTCGTGCTCAAGGCGATCGGGTTCTTCCACCTGCGCTGGGACATCGGCGTCATGGCCCTGCGCCTGATGGACGTCGTGATGCTGCTCCCGCTGCCGTTCCTGACGTGGGCGACCGTCCGGCGGGTCACCCGCTCCCCGCGCACCGCGATCGTGGGCGTCCTCGCCCTGTTCGCCGTGCCGCAGCTGGCGCAGATCGGCTCGTCCGTCACGAACGACGCGCCCGTCATCGTGCTCGGTGCCGTGATCTCGTGGCTCGCCGCCCGGGCCCTCACCGGCGACCACCGGTGGCGCATCGCCGTGTGGCTCGGGGTGGCCGTCGCCGCGGTGTGCTCGGTGAAGGGCACCGGGCTGCCGACGGTGCCGTTCGTCGCGATCGCCCTGCTCGTCGCCGGCCACGGGACCCTGTCGTGGGGCGCCCGCATCGGCCGGACCGCCGTCGCCGGCGCGATCGTCGCCGCGGCCGGCTCGTGGTGGTGGATCCGCAACCTGGTCCTCTTCGGCACGCTCCAGCCCGACGGCGTGAGCGCCGTCCGCCAGGACAAGCCGTGGGGCCGCGAGACGAGCGCCAACTTCGGCGAGTTCATGAACGTCGAGTGGGACCGCCTCACCTCGTCGTTCTGGGGGCAGTTCGGTGCGCTCCGCTACCCGATGACGCAGATCCTCACGGACTCCCTGACCGTCATCGCCCTCGCCGTGATCGTCGGATGGGCGTTCCGTCGCACGGCGCAGCGCAGCACGGCGATCGTGCTGCTCGTCCTGCCGGCGCTGACGCTCGTGATCCAGCTGCAGAACAACTTCTCCTCCTACGACGACACGCAGCTCATCGCCGGCGCACAGGGCCGCTACCTGTTCATCGGGCTCGTCCCGCTCATCGCCGTCAGCGCGATCGCGTGGCGGAACCTCGTGACGAGCGCACCGGAACGCGGCCGCGTCGGTTCCTTCGCGCTCTGGGGCTTCCCCGTGATCGGGCTCTACGGCCTGACGGTCGCCTACCGCGGCTTCTACGAGAACACCCACCTGCAGGTCACGGTCGCCGGTCTCGGTCGACTCGTGAACCTGACGCCCGCCGGCCGGTACGGCCTCGTCGTGGTGCTGCTCCTCGCCGCCGTCGCGGTGGTCTGGGCGCTCGTCGAGGCCCGCCGGAACCTGCTGCTCCGGGACGCCCCGCTACACTCGTCCATCGATCCAACGTCACCGACTCCGAAAAGGAACCTGACCTCGTGAAGATCCTCGTCACCGGCGGAGCCGGCTTCATCGGCTCGAACTTCGTCCGTCGCACCCTGCAGGACGCGTACCCCGGACTCGAGGGCGCCGAGGTCGTCGTCTACGACGCCCTGACCTACTCGGGCAACCTCGAGAACCTCGCCCCCGTCGCGGACTCGCCGCGCTACACCTTCGTGCAGGGCGACATCCGCGACGCGGCGAAGCTCGACGAGGTCATCCCCGGCATCGACGCCATCGTGCACTTCGCCGCCGAGTCCCACGTCGACCGCTCGGTCCGCGACTCCGGCATCTTCGTCGAGACGAACGTCGTCGGCACCCAGCGTCTGCTCGACGCCGCGCTCCGGCACGGCACCGAGCGCTTCGTGCACGTCTCCACCGACGAGGTCTACGGCTCCATCAGCGAGGGCTCGTGGGACGAGGAGCGTCCGCTCGAGCCGAACTCGCCGTACTCGGCGTCGAAGGCCGGCAGCGACCTGCTCGCCCGCAGCTACCACCGCACGCACGGGCTGAACCTCTCGATCACGCGCTGCTCGAACAACTACGGGCCGTACCACTTCCCCGAGAAGGTCATCCCGCTGTTCGTCACGAACCTCATCGACGACAAGCACGTCCCGCTCTACGGCGAGGGCAACAACATCCGCGACTGGCTGCACGTCGACGACCACACCCGTGGCATCGCGCTGGTGCTCACCAAGGGCCGCGCGGGCGAGATCTACAACATCGGCGGCGGCACCGAGCTCACCAACAAGGAGCTCACCCAGCTGCTGCTCGACGCGACCGGCAAGGACTGGTCGTACGTCGACCGCGTCGCCGACCGCCTCGGCCACGACCTCCGCTACTCGGTCGACATCTCGAAGATCCAGGCGGAGCTCGGCTACGAGCCGCAGGTGCCGTTCGAGCAGGGTCTCGCCGACGTCGTCCAGTGGTACCGCGACAACCGCGCGTGGTGGGAGCCCCTCAAGGAGCGCGCGGCGCTCGCCTGAGCCCGGACGCCACGATGACCCGCACCCTGATCACCGGCGCCGCCGGCATGCTCGGTCGCGACCTGCAGCTCGCGCTGCAGGGTCGTGACGTCACCGCGCTCGGTCGCGCCGACCTCGACATCACGGACCCCGACGCGGTCGACGCCGCCGTCGCCGGCCACGACGTCGTGATCAACTCGGCCGCGTACACCAAGGTCGACGACGCCGAGACGCACGAGTCCGACGCCGCAGCGGTCAACGCGACGGGCCCGAGGCTCCTCGCCGAGGCGGCCGTCCGGCACGGCGCGAAGCTGGTGACGATCTCGACGGACTACGTCTTCGACGGCAACGGCACCGCGCCCTACGCCGAGGACGCCCCGACGGACCCGCTGAACGCCTACGGCCGGACCAAGGCCGAGGGCGAGGCCCACGTCCGCCGGATCGCTCCGGACTCGTCGTACATCGTGCGGACCGCGTGGATCTACGGCGCGCACGGGCCGAACTTCGCGGCGACGATGCTCCGGCTCGCGCAGACGCACGACACGGTGTCCGTCGTGACCGACCAGGTCGGGCAGCCGACGTGGACCGGTGACCTCGCGGCGCGCATCGTCGAGCTCGTCGACGCGGACGCCCCGGCTGGCACCTACCACGGCACGAACTCGGGCCAGGGGTCCTGGTACGACTTCACCAAGGCGATCTTCGCCGAGAACGGGCTCGACCCGGACCGCGTCCTCCCGACCGACAGCGCCGCCTTCGTGCGTCCCGCGCCGCGTCCGGCGTACAGCGTGCTCGGGCACGACGGCTGGTCCCGCGCGGGCCTGGCGCCGATGCGCGACTGGCGCGAGGCGCTGCACGCGGCGACGGCCGCCGGGGTCTTCGCAGCGTGACGGCCTCGTCGACCCCGGCGACGCTCGTCGTCGGCTCCGGAGGCTTCCTCGGGCGCGCAGTCCGTCGTGCGGCGGCCGAGGCGGCACTCGGGACCGACGTCCGCGCGGCCTCGGTCCCATGGGACGACCAGGACGCCGCGGTCGAGGCGCTCGTGACGGCGATCCGGGGCGTCCGCACGCCGGACTCCCCCTGGCGCGTCGTCTGGTGCGCCGGGACGGGCATCGTCGCGACCGGTGCGGAGGTGTTCGAGGCCGAGCAGCAGCTCATCGGGCGGGTGCTCGAGACCCTCGCGGGCGACGAGGCCGCTCCGGGCACGCTCTTCTTCGCGTCCTCGGCAGGTGCCGTCTACGCGGGTTCCTCGCCGGCCCCCTTCGACGAGGACTCCGAGCCGGCTCCGCTCGCGCCGTACGGCCGGTCGAAGCTCGCGTCGGAAGCGCGGTTCCGCACCTGGGCCGAGTCGACCGGTGCGCGGCTGCTCGTCGGACGGTTCTCGAACCTGTACGGGCCGGGGGCGAACCTCGGCAAGGCGCAGGGGCTCGTGTCCCAGCTGGCGCTCGCGCACCTCGAAGGCCGGCCGTCGTCGATCTACGTCCCGACGGAGACCACGCGGGACTACCTCTACATCGACGACGCGGCGGCGATGGTGCTGGACGCGCTGGACACGACCGAACGGTCGACCACCGCCGGCACCGCC
This sequence comes from Curtobacterium sp. C2H10, assembly GCF_025407985.1. Taxonomy (NCBI): domain Bacteria; kingdom Bacillati; phylum Actinomycetota; class Actinomycetes; order Micrococcales; family Microbacteriaceae; genus Curtobacterium; species Curtobacterium sp. C2H10. The sequence continues at coordinate 8,513 of NZ_JABXGF010000044.1, forward strand.
GTCACCAAGATCTTCGCCTCCGGCCGCAGTGCCACCATCACCGAGGTCGTCGCCGCGGTCGAGGACGCCTTCGGGGAACCCCTCGACGTCCGGCACGGTGCCGACCCCTCGGCGACCTACCAGGGCCTCGACCTCCGGTTCGCCTCCCGGGTGCTGCCGACCGTGGACGCCCGCGACTTCACCGACTTCGGCCAGGGCGTCCGCAACACCGTCGACGCCCTGCGTGCCGCCCGGATCTGAACGTCCCCGAAGCCGCGTCCGTTTCCGAGGATCGCACGACAACTCGTAGGATTCCGTCAGTGAGCACTGCAACCGAGGACCCCCGCGGACCCGCACACCGCGCCCGGGACACCACCCGCTGGGACATCCAGGGGCTCCGGGCGTTCGCAGTCCTCGCCGTCGTCGTCTACCACCTGTGGCCGAACCGGCTGCACGGCGGGTTCGTCGGCGTCGACGTCTTCTTCGTCATCTCGGGCTACCTCATCACCGGCCACCTGCTGCGCGAGCAGCTCTCCACCCGCCGGATCCGACTCGGGCAGTTCTGGTCCCGGCGGGCGAAGCGGCTGCTGCCCGGCGCGTTCCTGACGATCCTCGCGACGGGCGCCGCTGTGCTCCTCGTCGTCCCGAGCGCCCTCTGGTCGCAGTACGGCCGCGAGCTGATCGCATCGACGGTCTACGCGCAGAACTGGGAGCTGGCGGCCAGTTCGGTCGACTACCTCGACGCCGACAACCAGGCCTCGCCGTTCCAGCACTTCTGGTCGCTCTCGGTCGAGGAGCAGTTCTACATCGCGCTGCCCCTCCTGCTGCTCCTGCTCACGCTCGTCGTGCGGAAGCGGGTCTCCCCCGTCACCACGGCTCGGATCCTGCTCGGCACGGTCGTCGTGGTCTCGCTCGTCTGGTGCATCGTGCAGACGAACACGAACCCCGGCGTCGCCTACTTCTCGACGGCCACCCGCGCGTGGGAGTTCGCGCTCGGCGGGCTCGCCGCGACCGTCGCGCTCCCCGCACCGCGCACGGTCGTGGCCCGGTCCGTCCGCTCGGGTGCCGCGATCGCCGGGGCGCTCGCGCTCCTCGCCTCGCTCGTCGTGATCACCCCGACGACGCCGTTCCCCGGCATCGCCGCCGCGCTCCCGGTCGTCGGCGCGACCCTGATGGTGACGTTCGGTGCCGGCACGCTGTTCGAGCTCCTCGGCGCGGTCCGCCCGATCGCGTTCGTCGGGCGCATCTCGTACTCGCTGTACCTGTGGCACTGGCCCCTCGTCGTCATCGTGCCGATCTGGCTCGACCACCCGCTCGGCTGGAAGAGCAAGCTCGCGGTCCTGGTGGTCTCGCTCGTCCTCGCGGCGGTCACGACGGTGTGGTTCGAGGAGCCGCTCCGGTTCTCCGGCTGGGTGCGCACCCTGCGCCCGCGTCGCGTCGCCGTCCTCGGCGTGGTCTGCACCGTGGTCGTCGCGGCACTCGGCGTCTCGACGCTGACCGCCGTGCACGTCCAGGAGGTCCAGGCCGCGACCTTCACGAAGCGCCTGCAGGACGGCGAGGTCTCGTGCTTCGGGGCTGCGGCGCAGATCAGCGCAGCGAAGCCGTGCGTGGACCCGAAACTCGCCGACGTCCGTGTCCCGGCGCCGTCCGCCGCCAAGGAGGACGACCCGAACCCGTCACCCGACGAGCCGGACCCGAACATCAAGAAGTGCTGGAGCGGCCGCTTCGAGACCTGCGTGCTCGGCAAGACCACCGGCTACTCGAAGCACCTGCTCGTCATCGGCGACTCGCACAGCAACACCCTGCTCGGCGTCTACCGCGACCTGGCCGCGAAGAACGGCTGGCGGATCGACCTCGCCGGCATCGGCGGGTGCTACCTGACCACCGCGCACCAGCAGTCCCTGAGCCCCGCATCGGGTCGCGGCTGCGACCGCTGGAAGCAGCAGGCCATCGCGTTCGTCGAGCAGCACCGGGACGCCGACGCCCTGATCGTCGCGCACTCGACGACCCAGATGCCGGTGGACGCCCCCGAGGGCCAGCAGCGCGACGACGCCACCCGCGCCGGTCTCCTCGACGCGTGGCAGCAGGCAGCGGGCGACGACCTCCCCGTGATCGCGGTCCGCGACAACCCGGTCCCCCGACGCGACGTCGTCGCGTGCGTGAGCCGGATGACCGGCCCGACCGACTCGTCCTGCGACAACCCGCGGTCCGTGGCCCTCGCCCAGACCGACTCGTCGGCCGAGGCGATGGCGGCGTTCACCGCCGCCGGAGGCACGGGCAGCGTGCTCGACCTGACGAAGTACTACTGCACGGACACCACCTGTCCGGCCGTGATCGGCGGTGTGCTCGTCTACCGCGACACGAGCCACATCACGGGTACCTGGGCGAAGTCGCTCGAGCCGTACATCGACCAGCAGCTCAAGCAGAAGCTCGCGTCGTTCTCTCGGTGACCTGATGCGGTCCAGGAGGCGCGGTGCGGGCCCGCACCGCGCTTCCTGATCCGCAGGGACGCGCGTCAGCGGCCCGCGGCCGCCAGCAGTTCGCGGTACCGGTCGCCGACGGCGTCCACGGTGTGCGCGGCCGCGGTCTCGGCCGCGGCACGGCCGAGCCGCTCGGCGAGCTCGGGGTCGGCGAGCAGGCGGTCCACGGCAGCCGCGAGCGCCGCGGCGTCGCCGGGCTCGACGAGCAGGCCGTTCACGCCGTCCTCGATGACGTCGACGATGCCGGGCACGGCCGACGCGACGATCGCGCACCCGGCGGACATCGCCTCGAGCAGGGCGACGGGCAGGCCGTCGCGGTCGCCGTTGGCGGCGGGGACGGACGGGTAGAGCGCGATGCGGGCCTTGGCGTACTCGGACGCGAGGTCCTCCTTGCCACGGGCGCCGAGGAACGTGACGGCGGACCCGGCCCGGGCCTCGAGCTGCGCGCGGAGCGGACCGTCGCCGACGACGGCGACCTCGGCCGGCTGCTCGGCCATCCGGTCGAGGGCGTCGAGCAGGACGATCGCGCCCTTCTTCTCGACGAGCCGGCCGACGAAGAGCACCCGGCCGGGGACGCGGGTCTCCCGCGCCACCGCGCGGGTGATCGGCTCGAGGTCGACGCCCATCGGCACGACGTGCACCTGGTCGTCGCGGGCGCCGAGCTTGCCGAGTTCGCGCGCCATGTCCGTGCTCATGCAGGTGACCGACGCGGCGCTGCGGATCACGGAGCGCTTGACCCGCTGGAGGACCGGGTTGCGCAGGGCGTACAGGTCGCCGCCCAGCGTGGTCACCACGCGGGGCAGGTCACCGAGCACGAGCTGGCCGACGGCACCCTGCGGGATGATCCAGTGCAGCAGGGCGACGTCGGGCTGCGAGCGCCGGCGTTCCCGGCGGAGCGCGGCGGCCATCGAGCCGAAGAAGAACGGGACCTGGAGCCAGCGGGACTTCTTCGCCTTGAGGTTGTCGACGATCGCGCCGTCCGCCAGGTCGCGCCACCGGGCCGGGAAGTACCCGTACCGACGGACCTCGACGTCACCGATCCGCTGGTGCGAGCGGGCGCCCTTCGTCATCGGGGCGACGACGACGACGCGGTACTCGTCCGAGAGGGCGGTCGCGAGGTCGAGGACGAAGCCGGGCGTGCCGTCGCCGGCCTCGGCCGGGAAGGTCGACGCGGCGACGAGGAGGGTCGGACGGGGATCCGGATCGGGTCGCATCCAGCGCGCTCCCTTAGAGTTGTCGGTCGATGGACGCACAACAGCCTACGGGGTCGGCCGCAGGGTCACCGGACCCGCTCGACACCTCCTCCGACGTCGCCACGGGCGCGGTGCCGACGACCGGTCGGCGCGCTCGCGTGCTGACCGTCGTGAAGTGGGTCGCTGCGGTCATCGCCGTCGCCTTCCTCGTCTGGAGCATCGCGAAGCAGTGGGACAAGATCGTCCACGACTTCGCACGGCTTGACGCTGCCACGGTCGGCATCGGCATCGTCTTCACCATCGTCGCCCTCGTCGCGAACATGCTGTCCTGGCGCGCGATGATGGCCGCCAGCGGGTACCGGGTGCGCCTGGCCGCGGCGTCCTCGATCTTCTTCGTCGGGCAGCTCGGCAAGTACATCCCCGGCGGTGTGTGGTCGATCGCCGCCCAGGCCGAGCTCGGGCGTGCGCACGGCCTGCAGCGCACCGGCAGCGCGGTCGCGGCGCTGGCCTCGATGCTCGTCAGCATGGTCACCGCCGCGATCGTCGGGATCGTCGCCGTCCTGCTCGCCTCGTCGACCGGGTTCGCGACCTTCTGGTGGCTCATCCCGGTGATCGTCGTCGGCCTGGTGTGCCTCACCCCGCCCGTGCTCGGTCGACTCATCGCGATCGCCTTCCGGGTGCTCCGCCGCCCGCCGCAGGACACCACCCTGACCTGGTCCGGCACGGTCATGTCGCTCGTCTGGTCACTCGTCATGTGGATCGCGTACGGCGTGCAGGCCACGGTCGTGCTCCGGGTCTTCGGCGCCGACTCCCCGACCCTGTTCCCGGTGGCCGTGGGTGCGTACGCCGTCGCCTGGCTCGTCGGCTTCATCGTGGTCATCGCCCCCGCCGGCATCGGCCCCCGCGAGGGCATCCTCGTGCTCCTGCTCGGCAGCGTCGCCGGGGGTTCCGCACCGCTCGCGCTCGCCGTCATCAGCCGGGTGTTCATGACGATCGGCGACGTCGTGCTCGCCGGCGTCGGGGCCGCCCTCGCCGCCCGGCACCGCCGCGTGACCGCCGCCGCCACGCCCCGATCCGGCGCCCCGGTCCCTCCCCGCGCGGACTGATATGGTCGGCTTCCGGCCGCGCAGTGCGCACCACAGCACCACGAGGAGGCGCACCGCATGACAACACTCCACGTCGTCGTGGACCAGATCGTCGCCCCCGTCCCCGGCGGCATCGGTCGGTACGCCGAAGAACTGACACGGCACCTCATCGCGGGTGCCCCGGAGGGTGCCGACGTCGCCGGCATCGTCTCGGCGGTCGGCAAGGACGAACTCGCGCACATCCGCACGCTGCTCCCCGGTCTCGGCGACCTCGACCGCCTGGCGCTCCCCCGCCGTGAGCTCTCGCTCGCGTGGCAGGGCGGCTTCGTCGGCGGCGTCGGACGCGGCATGGTGCACTCGCCGAGCGTGCTCGCGCCCCTCGTCAAGCACGACCGGTTCAGCGACCCGGGCCGGCAGACGGTGGTCACCGTGCACGACACCGTGCCGTGGACCCACCCCGAGACCCTCACGCCCCGCGGCGTCCACTTCCACCGGGCGATGGTGAAGCGTGCGTGGAAGCACGCCGACGCCGTCGTCGTGCCGACCCACGCGGTCGCGGCGACGCTGAACGGCATCCACCGCTTCGACGAACGGCTCCGGGTCATCGGCGGCGCGCCGAGCGGGCGGCTGCGGACCCCCGTCGACGCCGACCTCCGTGCCGAGCGCCTCGGCCTGCCGGAGCGCTACGTGCTCGCGGTCGGCACGCTCGAGCCCCGGAAGGGCCTTCAGTACCTGATCGAGGCGATGGCGCACCCGGACGCCCCGGCCGACGTCCCGCTCGTGATCGCCGGCCCGGACGGCTGGGGCGACGTCGACGTGTACGGCACCGCGGAGCGCGCAGGACTGTCCCGCGACCGCGTGAAGGTACTCGGCCGGATCGACGACCAGGACCTCGCCGTGGCGTACGACCGGGCGACGGTGTTCGTGTTCCCGAGCCTCGCCGAGGGGTTCGGGCTCCCCGTGATCGAGGCGATGAGCTTCGGCACGCCGGTCGTGCACTCGGACGACGACGCCGTGCGCGAGGTCGCCTCGGACGCCGGTGTGACGGTCGCCCGCGATCCCCGCGACTCCTACCCCGAACGACTGGCGCAGGCGGTCTACCAGGTCGTCAACGACCCGCTGCTCGCCGGGCAGCTGGCCGTCGCGGGTCCGGACCGGGCGCGCATGTACGACTGGAAGGACTCGGCCGCCGAGACCTGGCAGCTGCACGCCGACCTCTAGCGGTCGGTCTCTGCTGCGGGGTGCCGCCGGCTAGAGCGAGTCGCGCAGGCGCTGCGCCTTCTCCTCGACGAGCTGCTCGAGCCCCTCGGCGTACTCGCCGAGGCGCGCCGCGATCGCGGGGTCGGCCGAGCCGATGATGCGCGCGGCGAGGAGCCCGGCGTTCGCCGCTCCGTTGATCGCCATCGTCGCCACCGGGATGCCGGCGGGCATCTGCACGATCGACAGCAGCGAGTCGAGTCCGTCGAGGCGCGCGAGCTGCACGGGCACGCCGATCACCGGCAGCGTCGTCATCGAGGCCACCATGCCCGGCAGGTGCGCCGCCCCACCGGCACCGGCGATGACCACGCGGATGCCCCGGGCAGCGGCGCCGCGGGCGAACCGCGTCATCTTGTCGGGGGTGCGGTGGGCGGACACGACGTCGGCCTCGAACGGGATGCCGAGCTCGGTCAGCATGTCCGCCGCGGCGCGCATCGTCGGCCAGTCGGAGTCCGACCCCATGATGATCGAGACGAGCGGCTGGACGGGGGCTGCGGTGTCGGTCACGCGACGAGCCTAGTCGAGCAGGGCGGACCGCCAGGCGTCCCCGTCGTCGCCGATCGTCCGTTCGTCGCGGACCCAGCGGGCGGCCACGGCGTCGGCGGACCCGGAGTCGACGGCGCTCCGGACCGCGTCGCGCCAGGCACCGACGTCGTCCGGCACCGCCACGACGCCGTGCCCGCGCGCGTCCCGGTAGGACGGCCGGTCGGAGACGACCGCGGGGAGCCCGAGCGCGGTGTACTCGAGCGCCTTGAGGTCGCTCTTCGCCCGGTTGAACTCCTCGTCACGCAGCGGAGCGACGCCCGCGCGCCAGCGCTGCCGGTGGTCGACGAGCCAGCGGGCGAACGCCGGGTAGTGGCCGTCCGGCACCTCGACGCGGCGGTACCAGCCGGGATCGTCGGCGTCCTCGGTCACACCGATCACCTCGAGGCGGATCGGCGTGCCGTCGGGTGCGGTCAGGTCGGTGAAGACGTCCCGGAGCAACTCGAGGTCGGCGCCGTGGGTGAGCGTCCCCATGTAGAGCACCCGGTGCTCGTCGGCGGGGCGATCGTCGTCGGCGGCCGGCTCGCCCGGGGTCCAGATCGTCGGGTCCAGGGCGTTCCGGACCACCACGACCCGGTGCGCGAGCGGCCGCACGAGCGCTGCGAGCTCCTCGGTGCTGACGACCGCGAGGTCGGCGCCGCGCACGAGGGCGTCGATCGAGGCCAGCCGGTCCGGGTCGTACTCGGCCCGGGCCAGACGGTCGCGGCCGGAGTCCGTGAAGAAGTCGTCGTCGACCTCGGCGGCGGTCCGGGTCCCCCGCTCCGCGGCAGCGGCCAGGAAGGGTGCCACGAGGTCTCGCGGCAGGGCGTCCCGCTGCACGAGGACGGCCCGGTAGTCGGTCGTGTCGGTCCCGTCGACGAACGCGGCGGGGTCGACCTGCCGGACCTCGGCCGCACCGGTGCGCGCGAGGTGCTCGGTGCGGCGGACGACCCGCACGTGCGCCGAGGCGGGGTGCGCCCCACCGCCTCCGGCCACGACGTAGCCGAGGACCGGCAGTCGCACGGGTTCCGTGACCGGGGCCGGCCGTGCCCCGGTCAGGGAGCGACGGAGTCGACGGGCGGCACGGCGGACGAGATCACGCGGCATGCGCCCATCCTCCCGCGATCCGGTGGCGTCAGCGGACCGTGACGGTCGTGCACCCCATCGAGGTGTCCCCACCCCGGCCGATCCCGACCGCCGTCAGGCACACGCTCCGCTTCCCGCTCGACACCGCCACGGTCGCCCGGAACCCGTGGTTCCGCCCGGCCCGATGCACCCGGTCGACGTCCGGCCGCGAGGCGTCCGCCGTGGCGGTCCCCACCGCCTTCCCGCCGACCGTGACGCGCACGGTGACCGGCTTCGTGAGGTCGTCGCGGTCGAACGTCCACCCCGACACCGTCACGCGCCGCTTCGCGGCCGACGCGACCGAGTCCCGGTGCGCGGTCGGCGCGACGGACGGAGCGGTCCGAGCCGGAGCAGCCGTGGCGACCGGCGTCCCGAGCCGCGCGTTCGCCACGAGGGACTTCGCGAACGCGGACCACCACTTCCCCGCCGCCGGCCCGCCGTTGCACGTGCCGTCGCTCGCACCGGGGGTCTTCACCCAGAGCAGCGCGTCGAGGGCCGAACCGTCCGACACCACCCGCGGTGAGGTGCCGAGCCCGGAGCCGGGACCGTTGCACCAGGTGCCGCGCCAGCCCTGGCCGTTCCGGGAGGTGTCGATCACGTAGTGGGACCCGCCCGTGGCCGCGGAGACCTTCTCGGCGTAGGCCTGCTCCTGCGCGGTCGGGTAGTAGTTCGCGACGTTCGTGAAGAAGCCCCGCGCGCGCTGGACCCCGGCGCTGTTCAGCCGGGACGCCATCACCGCCGGCGGGACCCAGTTCGAGTTCCCCGCGTCGAGGTAGGCCGGCACGCCGGCCGCCGTGAAGGCAGCGACCTCGCGGGCGAGGATGCGGTACCGCTGGGCGTCGAGGGTCTCGCTGCACGCGCTGTTGCTGAGCATCGCGAGGGAGTCCGGCTCGACGATCACGGCCGCTCGGTGCCCGGCGACGCGGGCGACGATCTGGTCGACCCACGCGTCGTACGTCGCCTCGTCGAAGCCGCCGGCGGAGTACCCGCCGCAGTCGCGCTGCGGGATGGCGTACGTCACGAAGACCGCGGTCGTCCCGGTGCGCTCGGCACCCGCGATCGCGGCGTCGATCGTCCGCGTCAGCGTCGCCCCCTGCGTCCAGTCCCCGAGCCAGATCGCGACCGGGTACTGCGCGATCGTCTTCGCCGCGGCCGCGCCGCTCGGGTCGCTCGTCGCGAGGGCGGTCGCCTGCTTCGCCGCCTCGCTCGTGTCGGAACGGTAGGGACCAGAGGCGTAGAGGGACGACGCAGCGGCCGCACGGATCGTGGCGGCGCTCGTCGCCGCGACGGCGGTGGTCGGCGTGAGCGCTCCCGCGGCGAGCGCCACGAAGGCGCTCACCGCTCCCGTGGTGGCGAACACACTGGCGCGGCGCATGACGTACTCCCTGTGGACGGTGGACCCTGTCCCGTCCATGGGAGCACGCCGACGCGCGGGGGTACACACGCCAGATCGGGTGCCACCCGACCGGGTGTCCGCCCTTCTGCGGACCGTCCGAGCGCACCGTCCGCGCGGACCGCAGCCTCAGTCGTCGAAGTGGGCCGCTGCGGAACGAGCGCGGTACGTGACGTCGTCGAGGTCGTCGCCGATGACGGTCACGTGCCCGATCTTGCGACCCGGCCGGGGAGCCTTGCCGTAGAAGTGGTACTTGGCCTCGGGGAAGGCCTCGAGCGCGCCCGGGTACCGCGCCGCGAGGTCGCCGTCCGCCGGACCGCCGAGCACGTTGATCATGACCGCGGCCGGGGCGAACGACCCGGTGGCACCGAGCGGCAGGTCGAGCACGGCACGCAGGTGCTGCTCGAACTGGCTCGTCGTGGCGCCGTCGATCGTCCAGTGACCGGTGTTGTGCGGGCGCATGGCGAGCTCGTTGATGAGGATGCGCTCGTCGTCGGTCTGGAACAGTTCCACCGCGAGCACACCCGTGACGCCGAGCTCCGTCGCGATCCGCACGGCGATGTCCTCGGCCATGTCGGCGATGCGTCCGGCGCTGTCGGGGGCGGGGGCGAAGACCTCGGCGCAGACGCCGTCGCGCTGCACGGTCTCGACGAGCGGCCAGGCGACGACCTCGCCGGAGGGGCGTCGGGCGACGGACTGGGCGAGCTCGCGGGTGAACGGCACGAGTTCCTCGACGAGGAGCGCCTGCTCGCCGCCTGCCTCGGCGACGGCGATGAACCAGTCGGCGACGTCGGCCGGGTCGGTGACCACCCGGACGCCCTTGCCGTCGTACCCGCCACGGGCGGTCTTCACGACTGCACGTCCACCGTGGTCGTCGAGGAACGCCTGCAGCTCGTCGGGGTCGTGCACGGCGGCCCAGTCCGGCACCGGCAGCCCGAGCTCGGACAGGCGCGTGCGCATGGTGATCTTGTCCTGCGCGACGGCGAGCGGCTCCGGGCCGGGGTGCACGGCGACGCCGGCGTCGACGAGGGCACGGAGGACGTCCTGCGGCACGTGCTCGTGGTCGAAGGTGACGACGTCGACGTCCCGCGCGAAGGCGAGCACGGTCGCGGCGTCGTGGTAGTCCCCCTCGGCGGTGGCCGCGATCGCGGCCGACATGCCCGGGCCCTCGGCCAGCACCCGGATGTCGAGACCGAGCTCGACCGCGGCCGGCACCATCATCCGTGCCAGCTGTCCCCCACCGATGACCCCGACGCGCAACGCCATGCTGTGTGTTCCTTCCGTCGTTCACACCGTCCGGCGAGAACGCGCTGTCTAGAATCGCTGTTCGGGTCGCCGTCCTGTGCGACCTGCCGGTCGGCCCTCGTGAGCACGACCAGCGACAACTCTACGGACCCGGGAGAGACCGTGCGGCGACTGGTGGCCCAACTGGCACGCTTCGGCGTCGTCGGCGCGGTGGGGTTCGTCGTCGACACCGGCATCTTCAACGTGCTGCGGGCGACCGTGCTCAGCCCGGACGAGGTCCACTCCGGGCCGTTCTGGGCGAAGGTCGTCTCGACGATCGTGGCCATCTTCGTCAACTGGATGGGCAACCGCTACTGGACCTTCCGCGAGCAGCGGCGGGCGGTGGCCACGCGTGAGGGCATCGAGTTCGTCGTCGTGTCGCTCGGCGGCATGGTCATCTCACTCGGCTGCCTGGGCATCTCGCACTACGTGCTCGGGCTGACCTCGGCGTTGGCGGACAACATCTCGGGCAACGTGATCGGACTCGTGCTCGGCACGGTGTTCCGCTTCTGGCTCTACAAGGTGTGGGTGTACCACCCCGAGCGCGGACACGACCGGGCCGGACCCGCCGCCGAGACGACGGGCTCCACCGCCGGTTCCGAGGTCGTGGGCCAGTAGGCTCGACGCGCCACCGACACGGGTGGCGTCGCCGACCCCGGGAGCCCGCTCGATGCAGTCCGAACCGCACCCCGTCGTCTCGCGGAGCGAGGGGCTGTGGGTCGCCGTCCTGACGGCGGTGTTCGGGCTCTGGCTGGTGCTCTGGGCGATCGTCGTGCCGGCGTTCCAGGCACCGGACGAGCCCGCGCACCTCGACGCCGCCGTGCACGTCGCCACCGGGTCCGGTTGGCCGGCACCGGGGACGTTGCACGTGTCGAACGCCGTGCAGGCCGCGCAACGGGAACAGGTCGCCGGGGACTCCTCGACGTGGTCGACCGTGAGCGAGCTGCTCGCGGCGCACCCCGGCGACTCCACGACGGTCGACCAGATGACGCAGCACCCGCCGACGGCCTACGTGGTGGACGCCGTCGTGCTCCGCGTGCTGCACTACGGCTCGCTCCGCTGGGACCACGCCCTCGTCGCGCTCCGACTGGTGGACGCGCTGCTCGTGACGCCGCTCGCGCTCCTCGCGTGGGCTTCGGTCCGGCGGGTCACCCGGTCGCCGCGGGCGGGCCTGATGGGTGCACTCGCGCTGTTCGCGACGCCGCAGCTGGCGTCGATCGGGGCCTCCGTGACGAACGACGCCCTGACGTTCCTGCTCGGCGGCGTCGTGGTGTGGCTCGCGACGCGGCTCCTCACCGGGGACCTGCGACGCCGGACGCTCGTCGGGCTCGGGGTCGCGCTCGGGCTGCTCGTCTGGACGAAGGGCACGGGGCTGCCGGCGGTGCCGTTCGTCGCGGTCGTGGCCCTCGTCGCCGGTGCGGGTGTCGTCCCGCTCCGCCGTCGCGTCCTCCGCGCCGCAGTCGCCCTCGGCGTCGCCGCGGTGATCGGCGCGTGGTGGTGGCTGCGCAACCTCTGGCTGTTCCGCACCCTGCAGCCGGACGGCTACGCCGCGATCCGACCGGACCGCCCGTTCCCCGACGGCCAGGGGCCCTCGGTGTGGCACTTCCTCGACGTCAGCTGGGGCACCCTCGCCCGGACCTTCTGGGGCTCCCCGGGGCAGCGCGCGCAGGTGAGCATCGGCGACCTCCTCACGGCGGTCCTGACGCTCGTCGCGCTCGTCGTGCTCGTCGGCTGGGCGTTCCGCCGTGGCCGGACCCGGCGCACCGCCTGGACACTCGCCGTGTTCCCGGCGCTCCTGCTGCTCCTGCAGACCGCGAGCAGCGCGAGGGCCTACCTCGACACGACCGAGGTCGCGGGTACGCAGGGCCGCTACCTGTTCCCGGCGCTGCTCTGCCTCGTCGTGCTGAGCGCCGTGGCGTGGCGGCGGCTGCCGCCCCTGCCCGGGCGCGGGACGGCCGTGCTGCCCCGGGTGCTGGCCGTGGCGCTGCCTGCCATCGGGCTCTGGGGCCTCGCGGTCGCCGCCGGGTGGTTCTGGAACGCCGCGACCGGACCGCTCTCGGCCGCGAGCATCGCCCGCTACGAGTCGTGGGGACCGGTGCCGTTCGCCGTGGTCGCCGTCGTCGCGGTGCTCGTCGCGGTCGGGCTGACCGGCGGCGTGCTGCGGGTGTGGGTCACCCCGACCCGCAGCACGCCGACCGAGGTCAGTTCCCCGACACCTTGACGACGTCGACCCGGCAGGCCTGGACCGGCGCGGACCGGATGTCCTGGCACGTCTGCTGGACGGTGAAGCTGTCCTCGAGCGTGCCGATCGCCGAGTAGTCCCGGTCCTTCGGGATGAGGGCGTTCGTGTAGTTCAGGAAGTACTGCACGCCCGACTTCTTGAGCAGTGCGACGAACGACGGGTCCTGGTAGTCGTACTCCTGACCCGGTTCGCCGTACATCTGCGTGCCGGTGCGGAACGCGACGAGCGTGGCGTCCCGGGTGTTCGTCCCGAGGATCGTGCTGCCGGCGGGCAGCGTGTGGTTGGCCAGCAGCAGGTCCGAGAGCGGTTCGTCCGGGGTGATGACCCCGCCGAACACCTGCCCGACGGGGATGCCCGACGGGCGCGTGCCCATCGTCGAGAAGGGCGCCTTCACGCCGTTGACGTTCTGGCTGTACGCGGCGACGACCAGGACGGCACACGCGGCCACGGCGACGACCTGCCGCACACGACGTCCCCGACGAGCCGCCCGCCAGAACGCGGGCAGGAGTGCCCCGGCGATCAGGACCGACCCGATGAAGAGCGGGAGGTAGTAGCGCGCGTTGCCGCCCTGCGTGTCCACCGTCGCGATCCCCGCGTACCCGAGCAGGTACACCCCGGAGAAGATGCCGACGATGCTCGCGAAGACGAACCGGCGGTAGTGCACGACGCCCGCCACGACCGCGCCGACGAAGACGACGCCGATCGCGAGCGCGAACGGTGCGAACGACCCGATGCGGTTGAAGTAGTACGGCAACGCCTCGAGCCGCTGCTCGACGTAGTACCGCACCTTGCCGACGAGGGTCGTGGTGTGGCTCTCGGTCGGAGCGGCCTCGGCGCCCGGCTGCGGCACCGCGGGAAGCGTGCGCTCGGCCTCGAGGATCCCGGCGTCGTAGATCGACGGCGTGCGGTCCTCGTTCGGCGACACCGCACGGGCGTTCGGCGGCGTCGCGATGCGGTACTCGTCGCCGTCGGTGCTCGACGTGTCGCTGAACTTGCCGGAGACGTTCACGGTCAGCGACGAGCCGACCTCGATGCCGCCGAACTTCACCGACAGGGCGATGACCCACGGCGCGGAGACGAGGACCACGGCGACGAGGGCGACGACGGGCAGCAGCACGGACCGGCGCTCGCGGGCCTCGGGGCGGTCCTGGAACCAGCGGACGACCGCCCACACCGGCACCACCACGAGGAACACCGGGACGAGGAACGCCTTCGTGAAGTACCCGAACGCGCACACCGCGCCGAGCAGCACCGCGGTGAGCACGATCCGTCGCACCGAGCCGTGCCAGGCGCGGTCGGCCGCGAGCAGGGCCCAGAGGAACCCGAGGCACCACACGAGCACGAGGGTGTCCGGGGTCTGCAGGCTGACGTTCGCCATCAGGAGCGGAGCCGTCGCGGCGATCGACCACGCGGCGGTCCAGCCGTTGCCGGTCGTCCGGAGCAGCAGCCACGCCCCCATCGCCATCACGGCGACGCAGGACAGCGTGTTCACGATCGCGAAGGCCGTGGTCTGCCCGACGCCGACGGCGATGAACGGCGCCATCAGCCAGGACACCATCGGCGACCAGTAGCCGTTCACGGCGTCCGCCCAGTGCCACTCGGCGTACTGCTTCGCGATCGACATGTACGAGATGCCGTCGATGTTCGTCATCTCGAGCCGCGTGCGGAACGCGATCACGGCGACGAGCAGTGAGGCGACGAGGAGCAGTGCACCGTTCGCGAGCAGGGACACCCGCGACGGGCGCCGTCCCTCGTGGAAGGCCCCGAAGCGGCGTCGGTGCTCCACGGGAGCGTCGACGACCGGGTCCTCGGTCGTCACGGCGTCGTCGATCGTCATGCTGCTCCCCCGCGCGGTGTTCAGCGGCCCATGCCGCGGTAGGTGAAGCCGGCAGCGGTCCAGGCGTCGCGGTCGAGGCAGTTGCGCCCGTCGATCACGACGGGCGTCGCCACGAGCGAGGCGGCCACGGCCGGGTCGAGCTCGCGGAACTCGGTCCACTCGGTGAGGACGAGCACGAGGTCGGCGTCACGCAGGGCATCGGTCGCGCTCTCGGTGTAGTCGAGCTCGGGGTGCACGCGGCGCGCCGTGACGACGGCTTCCGGATCGTACGCGGCGACCGAGGCGCCGAGGCCCAGCAGCCGGGCGGCGATGTCGAGTGCCGGCGAGTCACGGACGTCGTCGGAGTTCGGCTTGAAGGCCAGGCCGAGCACGGCGACGCGCTTGCCCGCGACGGCCCCGCCGAGGAGCTCCTGCGCGAGCTCGACGACGTGCGCGCGGCGACGGAGGTTCGTGGCGTCGACGTCGGCCAGGAAGGCCAGGGACTCCCCGACGCCGAGCTCGTCCGCCCGCGCCTGGAACGCCCGGATGTCCTTCGGCAGGCAGCCGCCGCCGAAGCCGAGGCCGGCGTTGAGGAACTTGCGGCCGATGCGGGCGTCGTGGCCGATCGCGTCGGCGAGCGCCGTGACGTCGGCACCGGCGACCTCGGCGATCTCGGCCATCGAGTTGATGAACGAGATCTTCGTCGCGAGGAACGCGTTCGCGCTGATCTTCACGAGCTCGGCCGTGGGCAGGTTGACCACGAGCCGGGGCGTGCCGCTCGCCAGGGCCTCGGCGTAGACCTCGTCGAGGGCCTCGACCGCGGCCTGCCCGGCGTCGCCGTCGGGTACGCCGTAGACGAAGCGGTCCGGGCTGATCGTGTCCTGCACCGCGAAGCCCTCGCGGAGGAACTCGGGGTTCCAGACGAGCGTCGCACCGGGGACCGCCTCGGACACCTCGGCTGCGAGGCGCGCGGCCGTGCCGACGGGGACCGTCGACTTGCCGACGACGAACTCGCCGGCGGCGAGGTGCGGCGTGAGCGCGGCGACGGCGGCGTCGACGTACGTGAGGTCCGCGGCGCCGGTCGGCCCCTGCGGCGTGCCGACGGCGAGGAAGTGCACGCGCGCACCGGCGACCTCGGCCATGTCGGTGGTGAAGCGGATGCGGCCGGAGGCCAGCGCCGACCGCAGGATCTCGGGGAGACCGGGCTCGAAGAAGGGAGCCTCACCCGCGGCGAGCCGCTCGATCTTGACCGGGTCGACGTCGACTGCGACGACTTCGTGCCCGAGCTTGGCCATGGAGGCGGCGTGCACGGCACCGAGGTAACCGCAGCCGATGACAGAGATACGCACGGGAAGACGGTACCGGAACCTCGGCGCAGTTCTCGTCCGCACCGCCCGCTGTCGAGACATCGTCAGGGTCTGACGTCGCCCCATCGCGGTCGATCCGCCCCGCCGACGATCTCGTCCCAGTCGGGTTCGCGGTGCCGTCGCCGGGCCTCGTGCGCCTCGACGAGGTCGTGCAGGACCGCCACGACGAGGTCCGCGTGCGGCACGTCGCCGAGCACCAGGGCCGGCTCGTCGCCGGGGAACACGAGGACGTCGCCGGACCGGAAGACCCCCTGCAGGCCGCGGCGACGCACCGTCACGTCGTAGCCCCGCGAGTGCAGGAGCTCCCGCCGGGTGCGCGTGCCGAGTCCGTGCACGACCACGAGGCGCCTGGTGGTCACCACGTAGCGCTCCGACATCCAGCGGAACAGCGGCATCGCGCCGCCGAGGAACACGAGGAGCACCACGAGACCGGCGACGACGGCGTTCAGCCAGGCGAGCTGTGCCCGGAACACCCCGAAGCCGAACCCGCCGGCGAGCATGACGAGCACCACGAACACCGCGGGGCGCACGAGCCGGCGAGCGTGCGGGCGCAGCCGCGCGACCACGCGTTCGGGCGGCGGCTCGTCGGTCATGCCGTCATGCATACCGCAGGTGGGTGACGTCCCCCACGGCGACGCCCCTGGAGACGCCCGCTCGATCCCGGATCGTGATCCGGCCGTCGTCGTCGATGCCGGTCGCGTCCCCCTCCGAGGTGGTGCCGTCCGGCAGCTCGAGGCGCACCCGCTGCCCGATCGTGCCGCAGGCCGACCGGACGTGGGACCGGACCCCGTCCGCGGCCGCACCGCCGGCGACCAGGGCGACCACGGCCTCCTGGACCGCGCGGAGAAACGCGGACAGCACACGGTCGGCGAGGTCCGGTGCAGAGCCCGTCGCGCCGGCGACCGCGAGCGAGGTCGCCGTCGGCGTCGGCAGCCGGTCGGCGGGGATGGTCAGGTTCACGCCGGCGCCGACGACGACGCTGCCGTCGGCGGCGACCTGGCAGAGGATGCCGCAGACCTTGCGGCCGTCGATCTGGACGTCGTTGGGCCACTTCACCGCGACACGCTCCGGACCGTGCAGCACGGCGACGATCGCGTCGCGCATCGCGGCGCCGGCGACGAGCGGCAGCCATCCGCGGTCGCGGTCGTCGAGGTCCGCGCGGACGAGCACGCTCGCCGCGAGCGTCTGGCCGGCGGGCGCCGACCAGGTCCGGTCGAGGCGGCCGCGACCCGCGGTCTGGTCGAGCGTCGCCACGACGCTGCCGTGCGGCTGCGTCGTCGCGAGGGCGAGCAGGTCGGCGTTCGTCGACCCGGTCGTCACCGGCTCGGTGAGCACCGCGCCCGCGGCCTCGACGACGGTTCGGCTCAGCGGGAACGTCGACGACGCAGGTGTGGACATGCAGCAAATCTACGGGCAGGAACCGTGGGGGTCCTCCAACCGACCCCGCCGTCGCCGCCGGTAGGGTGAGCGGGTGACCCCAGGAGACACCCCCGATCTCTCGACGACGGCCGGCCGGCTCGCCGACCTCCGCGAGCGGTACCACGAAGCAGTGACCGCCGCGGGCGAGGCCGCCATCGCGAAGCAGCACGCCAAGGGCAAGACCACGGCGCGCGAACGCATCGAGCAGCTGCTCGACGAGAACTCCTTCGTGGAGCTCGACGAGTTCGTCCGCCACCGCACCCACGCCTTCGGCATGGAGTCGAAGCGGCCCTACGGCGACGCGGTCGTCACCGGCTTCGGCACCATCCACGGCCGCAACGTCGCCGTGTACGCGCAGGACTTCACCGTCTTCGGCGGCTCCCTCGGCGAGGTCGCCGGCGAGAAGATCATCAAGGTGATGGAGCACGCGCTGAAGACCGGCGTGCCGATCATCGGCATCCTCGACTCCGGCGGCGCCCGCATCCAGGAAGGCGTCGTCGCCCTCGGCAAGTACGGCGAGATCTTCCGCCTCAACACCCAGGCCTCCGGCGTCATCCCGCAGATCTCGATCGTGATGGGCCCGGCAGCGGGCGGTGCGGTGTACTCCCCCGCCCTCACCGACTTCGTGATCATGGTCGACAAGACCAGCCACATGTTCGTCACCGGCCCCGACGTCATCAAGACCGTCACCGGCGAGGACGTCGGCTTCGAGGAGCTCGGCGGCGCGCAGACGCACAACGCGATCTCCGGTGTCGCGCACTACCTCGCCGAGGACGAGTCCGACGCGCTCGACTACGCCCGCTCGCTCATCGGCTTCCTGCCGGACAACAACCTGTCCGACGCGCCGGCCTACGACGTCGCGCCCGAGCTCGAGACGACCGACGCCGACCGCGAGCTCGACGTCGTCATCCCGGACTCCACGAACCAGCCGTACGACGTGACGACGATCATCGAGCACATCGTCGACGACGGCGAGTTCCTCGAGGTCCAGCCGCTCTTCGCGCCGAACATCCTCATCGGCTTCGGTCGGGTCGAGGGCCGCACGGTCGGCATCATCGCGAACCAGCCGCAGGCGATGGCCGGCACGCTGAACATCGACGCCGGCGAGAAGGCCGCGCGCTTCGTCCGGTTCTGCGACGCGTTCGGCATCCCGATCCTCACCCTCGTCGACGTGCCCGGCTACCTGCCCGGCACCGACCAGGAGTGGACCGGTGTCATCCGCCGCGGTGCCAAGCTCCTCTACGCCTACGCCGAGGCCACCGTGCCGCTCGTCACCGTCATCACCCGCAAGGCCTACGGCGGTGCGTACATCGTCATGGGCTCGAAGCAGCTCGGTGCCGACATCAACCTCGCGTGGCCGACCGCCGAGATCGCCGTCATGGGTGGCCAGGGCGCCGTCAACATCCTGTACCGCGCCGAGATCAAGCGCGCCGAGGAGTCCGGCGAGGACGTCGCGGCCGTGCGTGCGAAGCTCGCGAACGAGTACACGTACAACGTCGCGTCCCCGTACCTCGCGGCCGAGCGCGGCGAGCTCGACGGGATCATCCAGCCGCACGCGACGCGCGTCTCGGTCGTCAAGGCGCTGCGGGCCCTCCGTGGCAAGCGCGCGACGCTGCCGCCCAAGAAGCACGGGAACATCCCGCTGTGACGGGCGCACGCTGATGGGCCGCCACGCAGCAGTGGTCCCCGCGGTCCCCGTCGAGCAGGCGGTCGCGGCGGCCGCCGACGTCCGTGTCGTCTCCGGCGAGCCCACGCCGGAGGAGCTCGCCGCCGTCATCGCCGTCCTGCAGCGTCAGGCGGACGAAGCAGCGTCGCTCGGCCGTCCCGAGGTCACCGTGTCGCCGCGCCCGGGGTGGGACGTGTCCGCCCGGGGCCTCCGTCGACCGCTCGAGCACGGTGCCGGTGCCTGGACCCGATCGCTCCGCTGAGCCGCTCCGGGGGCTTGCGCCTGCCGCACGGTGCGGGCGACCATGTACCCCTGGGTACCGGGCGGTCTCGGCGCCCCGACCGCGGGATTCCCGGTCGGTCTCCCCGCAGACGGGGGACAGCAGGGGTCGAGGGCGGCGGAAATGGCCGATTTTGTCCCCCATAATGACGACTGACAGAGCGTTCGGCTGCGGGCATAGTAGTTCGTGTTCGGTGTCCTTCAACGAAGAACATCGCAGGTCGGTGGCCGACTAGGGTACGAAGCCACCTACCAGCTACGAGTCAGGGCGATATTCGGGTTGTCGCTCAGACTCGGGTCGTGAACGGGCCGGTCGGTATCCGACCGGCCCGTTCCCCGTTTCCGGGCGCTGTCGTCCACGCGGGCGCCGACGACGTTCGGTGTCGGTCCGCCTCAGACGGTCTCGTGCCGCGGGATCTCGAGCCACACGACGACCGACTCGTCCTCATCGCCGTCCTCGTCGTCCATCCCCGCCCCGAGCGCCGCCGACTCGCTCGCCGCGAGGTCGAGCCGCAGCCCCACGACGGTCACGGCGGACTCGGACCCCTCGGGGACGGTCCGGATGATCACGTTGTCGGCCTCCCGCGCCTGGCGCAGGGCCTCGGCGATGCGGGCGTGCACGCGGCGCAGGTCGTCGATCTCGAGGTCGTCGAGACCGCCGTCGTCGTGCAGCTGCACCGTGGCGCCACGACGACGGAGGCGCATGACCTCGTCGCGGACGTCCTCCGACAGCAGCGACCGGCCCCGGATCTCGTCGCGGATGGCCTGTTCGAGGTGCAGGCACTCGGCACGCTCGGCGTCGTCCAGGTCACCGCCGGTCTCGATGATCCGCTGGAGCATCGGCAGCGCCATGCGCGTCGTCTGGCTGAGCCGGAACTGCCGCTCGAAGACGTGGGCGTCCTGCGCCGCCTGCCAGTCGGCGGTCTCCTGCTCGGCGCGGACGAAGTCGCGGGTGACACGGGTGGCCCGACTCATCGCGGCTGTGAGGCCGGTGGCGATCACCACCCAGACCACACTGCCGAGCACGCCGAGCGAGCCGAGCGCCCCGAGTCCGGCCCACGCGACGGCGTGCACGGTGAGGAACCCGACACCGACCCAGGCGAACGCGACGCGCGCACGCACGACGAGGACGACCATCAGCGTGCCGACCGCGGCGATCCACCACGTGCCGTTCCCCGGGCCGGCGGTCAGGTCGACCGTGGGCGAGGCGACGACGGGCAGCACCACGGCCGTCGCGAGCGCGAAGCACGTCGCCCAGACCGGCAGCGGCCGGCCGGGCACGAACACCGCGACACCGGTCGCCGCAGCGTAGAGGATCATGCACGCGACGACCGGCCCGATCTGGGCGGCTCCGGGGAGCGTCGTCGCCGCGAGGACGAGGTGGTACACGGAGAAGAGCGTCGCGAGCCCGATCGCGACCCCGGCCGGGAGTGAGGCCTTCACCGCTGCTCCCCCGCCGCCGGCGCCCAGTCGAGGAGCACACGGGTGCCCGCTCCCGGCGCGGTGACGATCTCGGCGGTGCCCCCGGCAGCGACCACCCGCTCCACGATCGAACGGCGGACGCCGAGTCGCTCGGCGGGGATCCCCGCGATGTCGAAGCCGGCACCGTCGTCCCCGACCTCGACGTGGACGCCGGCGCCGCGCTGCTCGACGACGATCCACCGGTCGACCTCGGCCGGACCGGCGTGCTGCACGCTGTTCACGGCTGCCTGGACGGCCGCCGAGGCGACGGCGTCGGCGACGATCGCGGGCACCCGGATCGACCCGACGTGCCCACGGTCGACCCGCACCGGCGCCGCGAGCGCACCGACGGCGTCGGAGATGCGGGTCCGCAGGTCGACGAGGGAGACCGGGGGTGCGTCCCCTGGGCCGTCCGCCGCCGCGGCCTCGAGGTGGTCGATGGCGTTGCGGGCCATCCGCGCGGCGAGCATCTCGGCATCGCGGGTGTCGGCCCGGGCGGCGGAGAGGAGCGTCGTGAGCACGCTGTCGTGGACGATCGCGTCGACCTGGACCCGCTCGACCTCGGTGGCGTGCTCGCGGATCGCGTGCGAGTACCGCCGGACCGCCGTGGCCTGGGCGGCGTCGACGGCTGCTGCCGCACGGCGGAGCACGATCACGATGATGAGGGCGGCCCCGCTGAGGATCGCCGTGTAGAAGCCGTTGAGCAACGCCCCGACACCCGCGTCGCCGCCCAGCGGGGTGAACCGGATGGCCACGTACACGGCCGGCACGAGGGCGGTGTAGACGGACGCCCGCCACGGGGCGAAGCCCATCGCGGCCGCGGTCGACCCCACGGTGCAGAGCCACCAGGGCCACGGTGCCTGGTCGGACGGGATCGGCTCCTGCACGGTCAACGGCCAGGTGACGAGGGCGACGAGGAACACCAGGGCGCACACGATCTGCGCGATCTGCGCCAGGCGCCTCGCGAAGACGGACGCCCCGACGAAGAGGAACGACGCGGCGAGCGCCAACGCGACGACGGGACCCCACACCGGGTCGAGGTACGGCAGCTGCGACAGCACCGCGGGCACGGTCGTCGCGCCGAAGCCGAGTGCGGCCACGGCGAGGAGGATCGCGAACGCACGCTCGACCGACGCCTGGGTGATGGACGCGCGGACGCTCCGCGCGGGATCGGCCCCGAACGGCGCGGGTTCGATCCGCCCGGCCGCGGTCCGGGCGGCCGCAGCCCCGGCCC
>NZ_JABXGF010000045.1:0-29221 GCF_025407985.1 Curtobacterium sp. C2H10
CCCGCGCTCAGCGCGCCGCGACCGCCAGGCCGTGCGCCGCCGCCACGGCGGCGTTCACGACGTGGCCCGCGTGCACGTTCACCCCGAGCGCCAGGGCCGGGTCCGCAGCGGTCGCCGCCTCCCACCCCTGGTTCGCGATCGCCACGGCGTACGGCAGCGTCGCGTTCGTCAGCGAGATCGTCGAGGTGCGCGGCACCGCTCCCGGCATGTTCGCCACGCAGTAGAAGACGGTGTCGTGCACGGCGAACGTCGGGTCGTCGTGCGTGGTCGGGTGCGATCCCTCGAAGCACCCGCCCTGGTCGATCGCGATGTCGACGAGCACCGACCCGGGCTGCATGTCCGCCACCATGGCGTCGGTCACGAGCTTCGGCGCCGAGGCCCCGGGGATGAGCACCGACCCGATGACGAGGTCGGCCTCGCGCAGGGCCGAGGCGATCGCGTGCGCCGAGGACCGCAGCGTCGTGATGCGTCCGTCGAACCGGGCGTCCAGCGCACGCAGGCGCGGCAGGCTGATGTCGAACACGGTGACCTCGGCGCCGAGGCCGAGCGCCATCGTCGCCGCGTGCTCGCCCGCGACCCCGCCGCCGATCACGACGACGCGGCCCTTCGGGGTGCCGGGCACGCCGCCGAGCAGGAGCCCGCGCCCGCCGTTCGCCCGCATCAGGTGGTTCGCGCCGACCTGCGCCGACAACCGCCCGGCGATCTCGGACATCGGCGACAGCAGGGGCAACGACCGGTCCGGCAGCTGCACGGTCTCGTACGCGATGGCCGTCGCCCCGGACTCGACCAGCGCGTCGGTCAGCGGCCGGTCCGCGGCGAGGTGCAGGTAGGTGAACAGGACCTGCCCTGGTCGGATCGAGGCGTACTCGGCGGCGACCGGCTCCTTGACCTTCAGGATCATCTCGGCGCGCGCCCAGACCTCGGCGGCCGTCGGGACGATGGTGGCCCCGGCCGCGGCGTACTCGGCGTCCGGGAAGGACGACCCGTCACCAGCGCCCGACTGCACGAGCACCTCGTGTCCGTGCAGCGCCAGCTCGGCGACACCGGCGGGTGTCGCGGCGACGCGGAACTCGTTGTTCTTGACTTCGGTGGGGACGCCGATCAGCATCACTGACTCCTTCGTGGGCGGTGCGCGTTCGACACCCACGATGCGCCGAGGTTCGTTACAGGACTGTTTCGGCCGAACATCTGAGCAATGTGGCCGGGTTCCGTGTGCCGAGATTCGGCGTCAGAACACCTTGCCCGGGTTGAGGATCCCCGCGGGGTCGAACACCCGTCGGATCCCCCGCTGCAGCTCGAGCACGTCGTCGCCGAGCTCGTCGCCGATCCACCGCCGCTTGAGCACCCCCACGCCGTGCTCCCCCGTCAGCGTCCCGCCGAGCTCGATCGCCGCCCGGAACATCGCGTCGGCCGCGTCCCACACGTGCTGCGGCACCTGGTCGCCCTCGAACACGAAGTTCGGGTGCAGGTTGCCGTCCCCGGCGTGCGCGACGGTAGGGATCGCGATGCCGTACTGCTGCCCGATGGCCTCGACGCGCGCGAACATCTCGGCGAGCCGACTGCGCGGCACCGCGACGTCCTCGATGAGGACCCGACCACGCGCCTCCATGGCGGGGTGGAACGACCGACGGATCGTCAGCAGGCGGTCGCGTTCCGCCGCCGACCCGGCCAGGTGCACGGTCCCGCCCTCGGCCTGGAGGCGCGGCACGGCACCCAGCGCCGCCTCCGTCGCACCCGGCCCGTCGTACTCCACGAGGAGGAACACCCCGCCCGCCGCGGTGCTCCCCACCGTCTCGGCGATCACCTGCGGCCCGAGGTGGGCCGCGATCCCCTCGAGTGCGGCGGCGTCGAGCAGCTCGACCGTCGACGGACGCTCCGCCCCGGCGACGACGGACGCCGCGGCGCGGGCTGCGGCCTCGACGGTCGGGTACACGGCGCCGAGGGTGGCCGGCTCCCCCGCCGGGATCGGCATGAGCCGGACGGTCGCGCCGACGATCACCCCGAGCGTGCCCTCCGACCCGACGAGCAGCGCCGTGAGGTCGAGGCCGGTGACGCCCTTGACGGTGCGGTGCCCGGTGGAGACGAGCCGCCCGTCGGCGAGGACGACGTCGAGGCCGAGCACCGCTTCTCTGGTGACGCCGTACTTCACGCACCGCAGGCCGCCGGCGTTCGTGGCGATGTTCCCGCCGACGCTCGCGATGGCAGCACTCGCCGGGTCCGGCGCGAACCGCAGGCCGTGTTCGGCGACGGCCGCGTTCAGGTCGCCGTTCAGCACGCCGGGCTCCACCACCGCGTACTCGTCCTCCGTCGAGACCGAGACGATGCGGTCCATGCGCGCCACGCTCAGGACGACGGTGCCCTCGGTACCGTTCGCCCCGCCCGCGAGCCCGGTGCCGGCGCCACGCGGGACGACCCGGACGCCGAGCCCGGAGCACGTCCGGAGGGTCGCCTGCACGTGCTCGACCGTCCGGGCCTCGACCACGGCGACGGGCCCACCCGAGGCGATCCAGCCGGACTTGTCCGTCCGTGCCGCGTCGAGCACTCCGCGCTCCGTCCGGACGACCACGCCGTCCGGGTCGGCGAGGGCGGAACGGAGGGCGGTGACGACGGTGTCCATCCCGCCACGCTACCGAGCGCGGAGGGACTCGCTCGGCAGTTCCCCGAACCGTGCCCGGTACGTGGCCGAGAAGCGCCCGAGGTGCCCGAAGCCCCACGCCCGGGCGATGTCGGCGACCGAGGTGTCGTCACGGTCGCCGCGCAGCAGGTCGGCACGGGCACCGTCGAGCCGAACGCCGCGGAGCAGGTCGCCCGGCGTCTGGTCGAGGTGTCGGCGGAGGGACTGCTGCAGGCCGCGTGGGCTGAGCCCCGCCGCCGCGGCGATCTCCGGCGTCCCGATCGCGTCGCGCGCGTGCTCGTGGACGTACTCGAGCGCACGGCGGACCCGCTCGTGCTCGGGCCCGCTGCCGGTGACCATCGTGCGCCAGCGGCTCCGCTCGGGGAAGGCCGCGACCGCCGCGGTGGCGAACGCCTCGGCGATGTCCCGCCGGGCGACCGCGGTGAGCTCGTGCCCGACGTCCAGCCAGGTCGACGAGTACGCCCGCACGACCGACTGCCAGGCCCGCATGCCGTCGGCGGTGGGGCGGCGGAGCGCTTCGAACGCGAAGTCGTCCTCGCCGACGACCGAGCGGAGGAACCCCGCGTCGAGGTGCACGAGGTTGAGGCCGATGTCGCGGTGGTGCAGCTCGTACGTGTCGGCGAAGGGCAGCACGACCGGGACGCCCGGTTCGAGCTCGTGGGAGCTCCCGCCGTACGTGATCGTGCTCGACCCGCTGCGCATCCAGGCGACCAGGAACGCGTCGTCGACACGGCTGTCGCTCCGCAGGTCGACCAGGAAGCGCGAGGACCGGAGCGACAACAGCTCGTCGCCCACGCCGGCGAAGTCCCAGCGGGTGTCGCGGTGGGTCCGCCGGACCGCGGGCGAGCGGAAGTCGTAGTCCCCGGTGAAGAAGGCGAGCGCCTGGTCGACGTCGGTGCCCGCGATCCGCCGCGAGTACCGCGTGTCCCCGACGCTGCAGGCGCCACCGGAGTAGCGGGTGTCCATCGTGGCAACCATGGTCGAGAACCTACGGGGCACCACCGACAATCGGGACCGCACCCCCGGGGTCAGGGCTGCAGGATCGCCTGCCCGACGCTCTCGTCGAGGATGAGGTCGGTGATCAACCCGGCGGCGAGGGCACCCTTCAGCGACGCGGCCTTCGAGCGTCCGGCCACGACGCAGACCCGGCGCGGCGCACGCTTGATCGTGTCGAGGTCCGGAGCCCCGGCTCGGGCATTCACCCCGATGTCCTTCCACGAGCCGTCCGCGCGGTAGAACACCGTCGAGACGTCACCGACGACCTGGGCCTTGGTCAGCTCGTCGCGGTCGGACGGGTCGAGGTACCCGCCGGAGTACACGTGCGAGGGCACCGGGGCCTGGGGCGCTCCGACACCGAAGACGACGAGGTCCATGCGCTCGTGCAGGTCGAGCACCCGGCGGATCGAACGCTCCCGGAAGAGCGCCTGCTTCGTGGCCGGGTCGTCGAAGAACGCCGGGACCGGGAACTGCTGCACGAACGCGCCGTACGCCTCGCCGAACCGCCGCAGGATCTCGGACGCGTAGACGATGCCCGTCGTCCGGGTGTTCGCGGCGCCGTTGATCTGCACCACCGTGGAGCCGTGCGTGGTCTTCGGCACGAGGTAGCGGCTCACCGCGCTGACGGTCGAGCCCCACGAGATCCCGATCACCATGTTCGACTCGACGTACTGCGTCAGGATGCGCGCAGCGGACAGGGCGACGCGTTCGAGTCGGTCGACGTCGCTCGTGTGGTCCGGCACCGGCACGACGTGTGCGTGCACCCCGAAGCGCGATCGGATGCTCCGGCTGAGCGCCGCGGCCTGGTCGAGGGGCGAGCGGATCTGGATGTCGACGAGTCCGGTGTCCCGCGCGTACTTCAGCAGGCGGGAGACCGACGACCGCGAGGTGCCGAGCTCGTCGGCGATCGCATCCATCGTCAGGTCCTGCAGGTAGTACAGATGCGCGGCGCGCAGCGCCTGCTGCGTGCGCATGGGCTGCGCTGCGTCACTCATGGGAACCGAGCATGCACGGACGTGCACGGCCTCTGCAACCCCTGTCGTGCCTCCCGACCCTCGATCGGCCCGTCCGGACACGTGTGCTGCACGTTCGTGCACGCGAGTTGCCCGCCTTCTCACGGAGGCGCACGATCGATGTCGAACCACCACGGAACCCACGAAGGAAGCGACGCAGCAATGTCGAAGAAGACGCAGCCCCGGAACACGGTGAACGCGCTCACGGAGCGCCCGAACGCACAGGTCCTCGTGGTCGGTGGCGGCATCAACGGCATCGCCACCTTCCGCGACCTCGCCCTGCAGGGGGTCGACGTGGCCCTCGTCGAGCGCGGCGACTACGCCTCGGGCGCGTCCGCCGCGTCGAGCCACATGATCCACGGCGGCATCCGGTACCTCGAGAACGGCGAGTTCCGCCTCGTCCGCGAGAGCGTGCAGGAGCGCAACGGCCTCATCCGCATCGCCCCGCACTACGTCAAGCCGCTGCAGACCACGATGCCGATCTTCTCGACCTTCTCGGGCATCATGAACGCCCCGCTGCGGATGCTCACGCACAAGCAGCGCTCGACGAAGGAGCGCGGTGCCGCGCTCATCAAGATCGGCATGACGATCTACGACTCCTTCTCGCGCGACGGCGGTTCGGTCCCGAAGCACCGCTTCCTCACGAAGAAGGCCGCGCTCGCGGACATGCCGGCACTCAACAAGGACCTCAAGTACACGGGCACCTACTACGACGCCTCGGTGCACGAGCCGGAGCGCCTGGCGCTCGACGTGCTCAAGGACGGCCTCGCCGCGGGGACGGGCGAGGGCTCGGCGTCGACCGCCCGTGCGGTGAACTACGTCGAGGCCGCCGGGACCCGCGACGGTGGCGTCCTGCTCCGCGACCGTGAGACCGGCGAGGAGTTCGTCTTCACGGCGGACGTCGTCGTGAACGCGTCCGGCCCCTGGACCGACCTCACGAACCAGGCGTTCGGCGGCGAGACGAAGTTCATGGGCGGCACGAAGGGCTCCCACATCGTCGTCGACAACCCCGAGCTGCTCGAGGCGACGAAGGGCCGCGAGCTCTTCTTCGAGAACAACGACGGCCGCATCGTGCTCATCTACCCGCTCAAGGGCCGGGTGCTCATCGGCACGACGGACATCGACGCCGACCCGGCGAAGCCCGTCACCACCACCGACGAGGAGATCGACTACTTCTTCGGCCTGGTGGAGCACGTCTTCCCGCAGATCGCGCTCACCCGCGACCACATCGTCTACAGCTACTCCGGCATCCGCCCGCTCCCCCGGCACGAGGACACCGCCCCCGGCTTCGTCTCGCGTGACTACCGGATCGTGGACACCCCGATCGCCGGGCTGCCGCGGACCACGGTGCTGTCGCTCGTCGGCGGCAAGTGGACCACGTTCCGCGCCCTCGCCGCGCACCTCTCCACCGACGTCACGACGAAGCTCGGCATCACCCGGACGGTCGACACGACCGGCATGGCGATCGGCGGCGGCAAGGACTTCCCGACCACCGACGCCCAGCGCGCCCTCTGGATCAAGTCGCACCGCGACGGTCTCGACGCATCCGTCGTCGAGGGACTGCTCGAGCGCTACGGCACCCGTGCCGCCGAGGTCGTCGACGTCCTGGTCGACGGACCGGTCGAGCCCCTCGAGTCGGACCCGGCGCTGACCCGCGCCGAGGTCGCGTACTTCGCGGAGCACGAGCAGGCCGTGCACCTGGTCGACGTGGTGCTGCGCCGCACGAACCTCGCGTTCGTGGGCGGCGTCACGATCGACCTGCTCGACGAGCTGGCCGACGTGCTCGCCGGGTCGCTCGGCTGGACGCCCGAGGAGCGTGCGGACGAGGTCCAGCAGACGCTCGACGTCCTGCGCGAAGCGCACCGGGTGATCGTGCCGCTGACGTCCGCCTCGCAGCTCGCGTAGTCCACGCGACCGACCACGGACGGGAGGCGCGGTGCCAGCTGGCACCGCGCCTCCCGTCTGTCTGCTGGTCGCGTCAGAACCGCTCGCCGGTCGGGTCCTGCGCCGTCCGGTCGATGAGCTGCTCGCCGCCGACGGGCTCGCCCTCCCAGTCGACGAGGCGCCAGCCGTCGTCGAACGACCCCTCGAGCTCGACGATCCCGGTGTTCTCGAGGTGGCGCTTCGTGCCGAAGTGGTCCGGCGTGTTGTCGGCCGCGGCACTCGCCCACGTCCGGATGGCGGCTCCGTGGCTGACCGCGGCCGCCACGTCGACACCGGTCTCGAGGATCTGCCGGACCGCGTCGTCGTAGCGCGCGAAGAACTCGGTCCCGCTCTCGGCTCCGGGCATCCGGGTGGTGCGGTCCCCGAGCGACCAGCCGTGCACGGTCGAGATGTACGTCTGCACGGACACCTGGTCGCGCTTGCCCTGGGTGTCGCCGGCCTCGATCTCGCGGAGGCCCGGCAGCACCACCGGCTCGAGGCCGAGCGACGTCGCGAGGGGCGCCGCGGTGATCTGCGTGCGGACCATCGTCGAGACGAACAGCCGCTCGATCCCCCGGTCGGCGAGTGCTGCCGGCAGGGCGTCGGCCTGCTGCTGCCCGAGTTCGGTCAGGCCCGGTCCGGGGACGACGGCGTCGAGCACGCCGTTCACGTTCGCTGGGGTCTGGCCGTGGCGGATGAGCAGCAGTCGCATGGAGCCACCCTACGGAACGCCGGTGACGTCACCCCTGCCGGGTGTTCCACCGGGGGTTCTGCTTGTTGATGACGTAGACACGGCCGCGGCGGCGGACCACCTGCGACCCCGGGATCTTCTTGAGCGCCTTGAGCGAGTTGCGGACCTTCACGAGCGACCTCCTCCGTCGGTGTCCCCATTGTTGAGAACGATGATCATGTACATTAGCCGACATGCGTCCCGCCGCCATCACCCTCGTCTCCGCCCTGCACGACGTCGACGCCGACCGCGTGGCCGTCCGGCTCGCGACCGGCCACCGGATGCACGCGCCCGCGAACGCCGTCGCCGCGGTCCGGGCCGTCGCCGACCGCGCCGAGCACCTCGACCGGGTCTGCGGGCCGGATGCCGACCACGGACTCGTCGTCACGCTCCCGCCGGGCGCCGACACGCGTGCGGTGGGGATGATGCTCGCCAACGCTGCGCGCGCGGAGACCGGCGACGACCGGGTGCTCCGCCACGTGGTGAGCGTGCTGCGCGCCGACGACGTGGCGCACCTGCTCTGGTCCGAGGTCGACGACGCGTTCGTCGCGGCCGACCGCGTGGCGTCGCTCGTCGAGTACGCCACGGTGATCGTCCTCGACCGGGTCGGCCCGGTGCCGCTGGAGCGCCGCCGCGGTCTGCTCGCACTGCTCCACCGGTTGGCCCCGCAGGCGGTCGTCGTGGCGCTCTCGTCGATCCGGAGCGCGGCCGACCTGCCCGCGTCGAACGGCGGGGCGGCGCGGGTCCTCGCCCAGGGAGCGGGATGGATGCGGGCGCTCTCGGGCTCGGTCGGACGGGACCCGCGGGACGGCCTGGTCGCGCTGCGCTACCGGGAGCCGCTGCCGTTCCACCCCGGCCGCCTCGCGTCGGTGATCGAACGGAAGCTGGCCGCGGGGCGGAACGGCCGGGTGCTGCGGTCCCGGGGGTTCTTCCGGCTCGCCTCCCGGCCGGACCACGTCGGGTCGTGGTCGAGCCTCGGAGCGATGCTGGCGCTCGACCCGACCGCGAACCCGTCGTGGGACGCGGACGCGCCGATCGGGCAGGCGCTCTGGTTCGTCGGCGAGCGGTTGGACGTGCCGGCGATCGAGCGGGCGCTGGACGGGGCGCTCCTCACGTCGGACGAGCTGCTCGCGGGGCCGGAGGTGTGGCGCACGTGGGCCGACCCGTTCCCGGTGTGGCCGGCGCTCGACCCGTCCGAGGAGCACCGGCACGAGTGACGCCTGCGGCGGGTGCGGGTGCGCGCTCGGTCAGTGCGCGCGCATCTTCCGACGAGACACGCGTCGATCGACTGGTGGAACGTCGCACCATGCGCAGGCATCAGGTGCATGCGCATCTTCCGACGAGACACGCGTCGATCGACTGGTGGAACGTCGCACCATGCGCACAGACAGACGCACGCACGGGAGGCGCGGCGCGGGTCGGACCCGCACCGCGCCTCCCGTCCGTGGTCGCGTCAGCGGGCCACGTCAGCGCACCGCGCTCATCTCCCGCTCGCGCGCACGACGGGCAGCGTCCTCGGCGGCGAACGGCAGGTCCCCCAGGTCGAGGTTCGGGTTCGTGTCCTGCGTGAGGACGAGCTCGCGGGCTTCCTCGGCGGTCTCCACCGCCGGCATCGACCCCGGCAGCGGGCGCCGCGAGGACTCCTTCATGCAGAACACCCCGATCGCCCCGACGACGCTCATCGCCATCAGGAAGTACGCCGGCGCGAGCTCGTCGCCCGTCGCCGTGAGCAGGGCCTGCACGATGAGGGGCGTCGTCCCACCGAACACCGCGATCGCGATGTTGTAGGCGAACCCCATGCCGCCGTACCGGGTCGACGTCGGGAACAGCGCCGGCAGCGAGGCCGCCTGGTTCGAGACCCACAGCGCCGTCATGAGCGCGAGGAGACCGAGCCCGGCGAGCGTCGACCACTGCGCGCCGTGCCCGATCAGCAGGAACGCCGGGACGACGAGCACGACGGTGGTCGCGGCACCGATCCACATCACGACGCGACGGCCGAGCTTGTCGGACAGCTTGCCCGTGAGCGGGAGCATCACCGCGAGCAGCACGAGCACCGGGATGGTGAGCAGCGTGCCGTCGAGCGCCGAGTAGCCGAGCGAGTCGGTGAGGTACGTCGGCATGTACGAGGTCAGCGCGTACCCGACGGTGTTCGACGCGGCGACGAGCATCACGGCGATGACGATCGGGCGCCAGTGGTCGCGGACCATGACGAACACGTTCGCCGGGCGCTCCCCGGACAGCGAGGCACGGGTCTCGGACGCGGCCTCCTGCGCGGCCTGGGTGGCCTGGAACACCGGCGACTCCTCGATGCGCAGGCGGAAGTAGATCGCGACGACGCCGATCACCCCGGCGGCGAGGAACGGGAAGCGCCAGCCGTAGGCGGTCATCGCCTCCTCACCCAGGGTGAGCTGCAGCACCGAGACGACGGTGGCCCCGAGCGCGAAGCCCAGGTAGCTGCCGAAGTCGAGGATGCTGGCGAAGAAGCCGCGGCGGCGGTCCGGCGCGTACTCGGTCACGAACGTCGTCGCGCCGGCGTACTCACCGCCGGTCGAGAAGCCCTGCGCGAGCTTCAGCACGACGAGGACGATCGGCGCGAACACCCCGATCGTGGCGTAGGCGGGCAGCGCCCCGATGAGGAACGTGGACGCCGCCATCATGATGAGCGTCGTCGCGAGGACCTTCTGCCGCCCGATGCGGTCGCCGAGACGACCGAACACGATGCCGCCGAGCGGCCGGGCGATGTACGTCGCCGCGAAGACACCGAGGCTGAACAGGATCTGGACCGAGGGTTCGGCCGTGGGGAGGAAGACCTTCCCCATCGTGACGGCCAGGTAGCCGTAGACGCCGACGTCGTACCACTCCATGGTGTTGCCGACGACCATGCCGCTCACGGCACGGCGCATCATGCTCTTGTCGACCACGGTGACGTCGCTCTCGCGCAGGCGTCGGTGCGGTCGGGTGGGGGTACTGCTGGGATCGGAGCCCATGCATCTCTCCTCGAGGATCGGCGGGCCGACGGGTACCGGCCCGGGAACAGCGGACGACGTTACCGAGCAACCGAAATGTCATTGGCCGGTGATTCACAGGAACCGGCGTGTCACCCGAACGGGGGTCAGCACCGATCGCCTCGGGCACGCGGATCGGGGCGGACGGTAACGAGCACATAACATCCAGTCATGGCGATCGAACCCGAGACGAAGAACTGGACGTGGGTCATCGAGTCCGCGTGCCCCGAGTGCGGCTACGACGGCAGTGCGGTCACGATCCGCGACGTCCCGGGGATCATCGACGCGAACACCTCGGCGTGGCCGGCGGTCCTCGACCGTGCGGACGTGCGCGACCGCCCCGACGACCACACCTGGTCACCGCTCGAGTACGCCGCGCACGTGCGTGACGTCCACCGGAAGATGGCGGAGCGGTTGACGCTCATGCTCACCGAGGACGCCCCGACCTTCCCGAACTGGGACCAGGACGCCACGGCCGTCGAGGACCGCTACGGCGCGCAGGACCCCGCCACCGTCGTGCGGGAGCTCGGCGAGGCGGCGCACCGTGCTGCCCGGGCCTTCGACGACGTCCGGGAGGACCAGCTGGGACGCACCGGCCTCCGGTCGGACGGCAGCGCGTTCACCGTCGCCACGCTCGCCACCTACTACGCCCACGACCCGGTGCACCACCTGTGGGACGTGCGGCGCACGCAGTAGACGTACCGCCCGACGGCCTGGAGGCGCGGTGCGGGCCCGCACCGCGCCTCCGGGCCCACAGGTGGGGACCGCTCAGGCGAGCGCGTCCAGCAGGGCGCGCGCCGTGGCCGCGTCGGTGACCAGCTCGTTGACGAGACGCCCGCGGACGGCCCCGACGATGCTCGACACCTTCGCGGCACCGACCGCGACGCCGATCGCATGCGGGACGGCGGAGAGGACCTCGCGGGAGGTGCGCACCATCCGGTCGCTGCCCGGGAACTCGATCGCCGAGCCGTCCGCGGCGTAGAAGTTGAGGCAGACGTCACCCGCCGCCTGGTCGAAGACGGCGTCCTCGACCGGGACGCCGCGCGCGAGTGCGTCCCGGGTCGGGGTCGGCGCGCCGATGCCGAGGATGGCGCCCTTCGCCCGACCCCACAGGCCGACGACGTGCTGGAACGCGGGGTCCTCGTCGAGCGAGGACCGCATCGCCGGTGACGGCAGGGCCTGCGCGAACAGGAACGCCGGGATCGCGCCGGAGTGCTCGGCGGCGGCGCGGGTGATCTCGTTCGTCTGGAACCACGGCATCGGGTCGGCCTGCCCGCCGACCGTCGGGACGAGCTGCACGCCCGGCAGCTGCGGCATGCCGGCGTGTGCGACGTCGTACACCGTCCGACCCGACGACATGAGCACGGCGTCGCCCGGCACGAGGCCCATCCCCTCGACCGCGGCGGCGAGCGGGGCGGCGAGGTCGGCGCCGAGCGTGGCGGTGTGCGTCACCGCGGCGAGGTGCACGGCACGGAGTCCGAGCACCACCTGCAGCCGTTCGGCGAGCGCGACGGTCTCGTCCTGGAACGGGTCGACGACCTCGATCCGGACCAGGCCGGCCTTCCGGGCCTCGGCGACGAGCCGGCTGACCGTCGGACGGGACACTCCGAGGCGCGAGGCGATCTCGACCTGGGTGGCGTCCTCGAGGTAGTACATCCGCGCGGCCTGGTAGACGGTGTCGAGCGGGAAGCGGGTCCGGGCACCCTCGGCGGCGGGGTTCTCGGCGGACATGGGGCGATCGTAGCCCTGGCACGCGTCAGCGGATCGTGAACCCGCCGTCCACGCGGAGGTCGGCGCCGTTCACCATGGCGCTCGACTCCCCGGCGAGGAACAGGACGGCGGCGGCGATCTCGTCGGGTGTCGCGAACCGTCCGGTGGGGATCTCGTCCTGGTGGCGCAGGCCCTTCTCGTTCGCCCACGCCCCGCGGCCGAGGTCGGTCAGCACGACCGTCGGCGACACGGTGTTGACGGTGACGCCCCGTCCGCCCCACTCGAGCGCGAGCACGCGGGTGAGCCCGATGACGCCGGCCTTCGACGCGCAGTACGCCGCGTGGCCGTCGATGCCGACGTGCGCTGCCTGCGAGGCGATGTTCACGATCCGGCCGTACCCGGCGGCGAGCATGTGGCGCCCGACGGCCTGGGCGACCCGGTAGGTGCCGGTGAGGTTGACGTCGATGGTCGTGGCCCAGGCGCCGGGGTCGAGGTCCTCTGCGGGGGCGAGCAGCGCGACGCCGGCGCAGTTCACGAGGACGTCGATCCGGCCGGCGGCACCGGTGACGGCGGCGACCGCGCGGGCCACCGACGTCTCGTCCGTGACGTCGCAGCCGAGGCCGAGGTGGGACGGTTCGCCGGCGGTCGGCAGCGCTGCCGCGGCGGCTGCTGCGCCGTCCGCCCGCACGTCGACGATGGCGACCCGGGCACCGCGGGCCGCGAGGGCCACGGCGATCGCGTTGCCGATGCCGGACGCCCCGCCGGTGACCACCGCCGTGCGGCCGCTGAAGTCGTTCGTCAGGTCGATCGTGTCCGGGCCCGGTCGGAGGGCTGCGGCGAAGTCGGTGGTCATGTTCGCTCCCTTGCGTTGTGCCGACCGTACCAGAAATTGTGTTCTGGACAAACGTTCCGCGGGGTGTACAGTCGTCGCCGAAGCACCCCGACGAAGGAGCAGCTCATGTCGACGACGACCGAGAACGCGACCACCACGGCCGCGACGCCCACCGAGATCCCGACCACGATGCGAGCCGTCGTGGTCCACGGTCCCGAGGACTACCGCCTCGAGACCCGCCCCGTCCCGACCCCCGGACCCGGCGAACTCCTGCTCCGCACCGACGCCGTCGGCATCTGCGCGAGCGACCTGAAGTGCTACCACGGCGCCGCGAAGTTCTGGGGCGACGAGAACCGCCCCGCCTGGGCTGAGAAGGACCGGATCCCAGGACACGAGTTCGTCGGCACGATCGTCGCCGGTGACGACGCCGCCCTCACCAAGCGCGGGGTGTCCGTGGGTGACCGGATCGCCTGCGAGCAGATCGTGCCGTGCTGGGAGTGCCGCTACTGCCTCGAGGGCGCGTACTGGATGTGCAACGTGCACGACATGTTCGGCTTCAAGGGCTACGACGGCGCGATGGCCGAGTACGTCCTGGTGCCGGCGAAGGCCCTGACCCACCCGGTGTCGAGCGCTCTCCCCGGGCAGGTCGCCGCGTTCGCCGAACCGCTCTCGTGCGCGTTCCACGCCGTCGAGCGGGGCGACATCAAGTTCGGCGACACGGTGGTCATCGCGGGCGCCGGGCCGATCGGGCTCTCCGCGATCGCCGGTGCCCGCCAGAAGAACCCGCTGCGGATCATCGCGCTCGACGTCGTCGAGGACAAGCTCGAACTCGCCCGCAAGGTCGGTGCCGACATCACGATCAACATCGCCCAGGACGACGCGGTCGCCCGGGTCAAGGAACTCACCGACGGGTACGGCGCCGACGTCTACATCGAGGCGACCGGGCACCCGTCCGCGGTCCCGCAGGGCCTCAACCTGCTCCGCAAGCTCGGCACGTTCGTCGAGTACTCGGTCTTCAAGGACAACGTGTCCGTCGACTGGTCGATCATCTCGGACGACAAGGAGCTCGACGTCCGCGGTGCCCACCTCGGCCCGCACACCTGGCCGGCGGCGATCAAGCTGCTCGAGGCCGAGACCCTGCCGATGTCGGAGATCTGCACGCACCAGTTCCCGCTCGAGCGCTTCCAGGAGGCCCTCGACCTCGTCGGCGACTCCGCGGGCGCGAGCGTCAAGGTCTCGATCATCCCGTCCCTGCAGGCCTGAGCCGCAGCCACCACAGGAGTCAGCAAGCATGTCAACGACGACACAGCGCGCCACCGGTGCGCCGACGATGCCCCGCACCGAGGGCCGGCTCGACAAGATGGGCATCCCCCGCCCGCTCGCCCTCGGCTTCCTCGCCGTCCTGGTCTTCATGACCGGCAACGGCGTCGAGTCGAACTTCATCACGCCGCACATGGTCGCGGTCCTCGGCTCCCCCGAGGCCACGGTCGCGACGATCGTCACGTTCTACAGCCTCGCCGCCCTGGTGGGGAGCTACGTCTCCGGCGCACTCGCCGACCTGATCGGTCCGCGACGGGTGATGATCCTCGGGTTCGCCGTCTGGGTCGTGTTCGAGGTCCTGTTCCTCGTCGCCCTCGGACTCGGCAGCGTGCCGTTCGCCGCCGTCGCCTACGCGATCCGCGGCTTCGGGTACCCGCTGTTCGCCTTCGCGTTCCTGGTCTGGGTGAACATCACGACGCCCGTGGAGCGCAACGGCTCGGCCGTCGGCTGGTTCTACGTCGCCTTCACCGGCGGTCTGCCCACGCTCGGCTCGCTCTTCGCGATCGGCGCCATCCCGGTGTTCGGCGGCGGCACGGTCGGTGAGACCGGCGCGATGATCGCCTCGATCGGCCTCGTCGTGATCGGGTTCCTCATCCTGCTGTTCGGGGTGCGCCTGCCGAACGGGTTCTCCCGCATCGCGCCGGAGGGCGAGAGCGCCTGGCGCGTGCTGACGAGCGGCATCCGCCTGACGGCCACGCGACCGAAGATCTTGATGGGCTTCCTCGTCCGTCTGATCAACACCGCGCCGGAGTTCGGCATGTTCGTCATCCTCCCGGCGGTGATCGCGAACGAGCGCGGCTGGGGCCAGAGCCGGTGGCTGCTCATGACGGTGTGCGTCTACGCGACGAACATCCTCGTGAACGCCCTGTTCGGCTGGGTCGGCGACAAGATCGGCTGGCAGCGCACCGTCAAGTGGTTCGGCATCGTCGGGTCCGCGCTCGGGCTCATCGCCTGGTGGTACGTCCCGCAGCTCGTCCCCGCCGGGTCCGACTGGGGCTACGTGCTCTCCGTCGTCGCCGGCTGCGTGTTCGGCTGCCTGCTCGCGGGCTTCGTCCCGATGGGCGCGATCATGCCGGCGCTCGCCCCCGAGCACAAGGGCGCCGCGATGGCGATGTACACCACCGCCGCCGGCGGAGCCGCGTTCCTCGGCACGGGCGTCGTCGCCGCGGTGCTCGCCCTGGGCGGTGGCGGCCAGGCCGTGACCTGGACGTTCGTCGGCCTGTACGCCTGCGCGTTCGTGATGATCCACTTCCTCAAGGTCCCGCAGGGAGACCGAGGACACTGAACCCCGGGCGACGGCGGCCGTCCCGCCGTCGCCCGGTGCACCACCCCCACTCGATGCGAAGGACAAGCACCATGACCACGATCCACGACGACCCGGAGGAGTTCGCCGAGGACCAGCTCGCGGGCTGGCTCGCCCTCTACGCCGACCGGGTCCGCGGTGTCCACGGCGGCGTCGTCGTCCTGCCGACGGAGGGCGCCGAGCCGCAGGTCGCGGTCGTCGTCGGCGGCGGTTCCGGCCACTACCCCGCGTTCTGCGGCGTGGTCGGGCCGGGGTTCGCCACCGGGGCCGTCGTCGGCAACATCTTCACCTCGCCGTCCACGGCGCAGGTCTACTCGGTCGCCAAGGCGGCGGACCAGGGGAAGGGCGTCGTGCTGTCGTTCGGCAACTACGCCGGCGACACGATGAACTTCGGGCTCGCGGCCGAGCGGCTGAACGCCGAGGGCATCGACACCCGCATCGTGGTCGTCACCGACGACATCGCCAGCGCCGACGAGGAGTCGAAGCGCCGCGGCATCGCCGGTGACTTCTCGGTCTTCAAGGCCATGGGTGCCGCGGCGGCCGCCGGAGCCGACCTCGACGAGGTCGAGCGCATCGGCACCGCGTCCAACCGGGCGACGCGCACCATCGGCGTCGCGTTCTCCGGCTGCACGATGCCCGGCGCGACCGAGCCGCTGTTCACCGTCCCCGAGGGCCACCTCGGCCTCGGGCTCGGCATCCACGGCGAGCCGGGCATCGAGGACGTCCCGCTCCTCCGTGCGACCGAACTCGCGTCGCTCCTCGTCGAGCGGCTGCTCACGGACCGCCCGGACGCCGCCGGCACCCGGGTCGCGCCGATCCTGAACGGTCTCGGCGACACCAAGTACGAGGAGCTCTTCCTGCTCTGGGGCCGTGTGCTCCCGCTCCTGCAGGACGCCGGGATCGAGGTCGTCGAGCCCGAGGTCGGCGAACTCGTCACGAGCCTCGACATGGGCGGCTGCTCGCTCACCCTGCAGTGGCTCGACGACGAGCTCGAGACGCTGTGGAGGGCCGACGCGTACACGCCCGCGTACCGCAAGGTGGCGGCGCCGGTCGCGGCGCTCGTGCCGGCCGACGCCGTGGACGCAGCCGATGACGAGGCGACGGTCGTGCCGGACGCGAGTGGCGCCTCCAGGCAGGCCGCGCAGACGGCGCGCGCCGCGATCGAGGCGATCGACGCGCTCCTGCGGGAGCACGAGGAGGAGCTCGGCCGCATCGACGCGGTCGCCGGGGACGGCGACCACGGACGCGGCATGGTGAAGGGGATCGGTGCGGCCCGCAAGGCGGTCGACCGGGCGGGCCAGGAGGCAGGGGTCGCCTTCGTCCTCGGACGCGCCGGTGACGCGTGGGCCGAGTTCGCGGGCGGCACCTCCGGGGTCCTGTGGGGTGCGGCGCTCGAGGCGTTCGGCCGGTCGCTCCGCGACGACCGCTCCGCCTACGAGGCGTCCGACGTCGTCGAGGCGGCGCAGGCGTTCGCGGACTCGATCGTGCACCTCGGCGGGGCGTCCCGCGGGGACAAGACGCTGCTCGACGCGCTGCTCCCGTTCGTCGACGAGCTGCGGGGCGGCGTCGAGGCTGGCACGCCGCTCACCGAGGCGTGGCAGGCTGCCGCGCAGGTCGCGGTCACGGAAGCCGCTGCGACCGCAGACCTCAAGCCGAAGGTCGGGCGTGCCCGGCCGCTGGCGGAGAAGAGCCTGGGGACACCCGATGCGGGTGCCACCTCGATGGGGATGATCCTCACGCGGGTCGGCGAGGTCCTCGCCACCCGTGCAGCAGACAAGGAAGGGACACACGCATGACGTACCGTCTCGTGGTCGGTTCGGACGACGCAGGGTTCGACTACAAGGAGATCATCAAGGCCGATCTGCTCGCCGATCCGCGGGTGGAGTCCGTGGTGGACGTGGGGGTCGACGCGGACGGGCACACCGCCTACCCGCACGTCGCCGTCGACGCAGCACGCATGGTCGCGAACGGCGAGGCGGACCGGGCGATCCTGATCTGCGGCACCGGTCTCGGCGTCGCGATCGCTGCGAACAAGGTCCCCGGCATCCGGGCCGTCACCGCGCACGACTCGTTCAGCGTCGAGCGCTCGATCCTGTCGAACGACGCCCAGGTCCTCTGCATGGGCCAGCGGGTCGTCGGCGTCGAGGTCGCCCGGCGCATGGCGAAGGAGTGGCTCGGCTACGAGTTCGACCGCTCGTCCGCGAGCGCGTCGAAGGTGCAGGCGATCTGCGAGTACGACGGCTCCGCGCCGGCGGGCGTGGACGCGTCCGCTTCCGCGTAGGGCGCTCCGAACCACGAATCCGACATCGAACCGGCCGCCGAGCCTGGTTCGATGTCGGATTCGTGGTTCGTCAGTGCGTGCGACCGCGCGCGGCCAACCGGTGCACGACGGCCCTCGTCGCCTCGTACAGCTCGCGGTAGTCGCGGTAGCCCGGCTCGTACGCCGCCGTCGCCGCGGGATCGGGCTCGATGCGCGCGGCCGGCGGGTTCCACGCGGTGACGTCCACGTCCGCGACGAGCCCGGCCGCGAGGAACGCCGACCCGTAGCACGCACCGATCGTCACGCTCGGGACCGTCTGCGGCAGCCCGGTGACGTCCGAGACGATCGTCGGCCAGAGCCGTCCGAGCAGGCCGCCGCCGGCGCCGACGAGTTCGTGGACCTCGACCCCGGCCTCGCGCAGCACCTCGACGTTGTGCCGCACCGCGTAGGCCGTCGCCTCGAGCGTCGCCCGGTACAGGTCACCGCGGGTGTGCCGCACCGTGAGGCCCGCGATCACCCCGCGTGCGTCCGGGTCCGCGATCGGGGTCCGCTCCCCCGCGAAGTACGGCAGCATCAGCAGGCCGTTCGCCCCGATGCCGGCGCAGCGGGCCTCCTCGAGCATCGTCGACCACTCGCCGTCGACGAGCCGCCGGAGCCAGTCGGTGATCGCCCCGGAGGTCGCCATCCCACCGGCGACGCTCGGCTGCCCCGGACGGGTGCCGACGGTGGTCCACATCCCGGGCACCGAGACCGGCTCGTCGGTCGGCGCGATCATGAACATCGTCGTCCCGTACTGCAGGAACATCCGACCGGGTACCGCGGCTCCGACGCTCACGCCCTCGGCCCAGGCGTCGATGGTCCCGGCCGTCACGGGGATGCCGACCGGGAGGCCCGTGGCCGCAGCCGCAGCGGCCGTCACGGTGCCGGCCGGGTCACCCGACCAGACCAGTCGCGGCATGGCGAGCCCCGGCGCGAGCCGTTCGCACCACGCGTCGATCCACGTGTCCTCGTGCACGTCGTAGAGCGGTGTGCACTGGCTCGCCGAGTGGTGGTCGAGGACGTACTCCCCCGTCAGCAGCTCCACCACGCGTGACGACGGCATCGTGAACCGCGCCGCACGCGCCCACACGTCGGGTTCGTGCCGGGCGACCCAGGCGAGCTTGACCCCGGCCGCCTGCGTGCTGAGGGCGGAGCCGCACCGGGAACGGACCGCGTCCTCGCCGCCGAGCTCTGCCGTCACGGCGGGGAGCATCTCGGCCGTCCGGGTGTCGACGCCGTACAGGATCGCGGGCCGCAGCGGTTCCCCGGCGTCGTCGGTGAGGAGCACGCACGGGCCGATGCCGCTCACGCCGACGGCCTCGACCTCGGCGTCCGGCACCCGCTCGAGCAGCTCACGGGTCAGGGCGGTGAACTCGTCCCACCACACCGCGGCGTCCATCTCGACGAGCCCCTGCTCCGGCCG
Organism: Curtobacterium sp. C2H10; assembly: GCF_025407985.1. NCBI lineage: Bacteria > Bacillati > Actinomycetota > Actinomycetes > Micrococcales > Microbacteriaceae > Curtobacterium > Curtobacterium sp. C2H10. The sequence continues at coordinate 19,190 of NZ_JABXGF010000045.1, forward strand.
GTCGACCTCGTGCCGTCGTCCGACTTCGGCGATCACCGTGCCGTCGAACCGCGTGAGCAGCGCCTTCGTGCTCGACGTCCCGATGTCCAGACCGAGCACCGCCCGCATGCCGCCTCCTTCGCCGCCACCGACCCGCGTCGGTCGCCCCCGAGTCTACGAACGCCCAGCCCACTGTCGGCGGGCCGACGTACCGTACTGCCGACTCCGAATGCTCCACCGAGGGGAAACCGATGAAGAAGTCAGCCTGGCTGCCCGCCGTCATCGCACCGGTCGTCGTCGCCGGCGCCGTCGCTGCGCCGATGATCGCGAACGCGTCGAGCGACCCGGTCGCGGGGACGAACCCGAGCGCGGCGGACGTCATCGCCAGCATCGCGGGGTCGTCCGACGCGAAGTACTCCGGCAAGCTCGTGCAGACGAGCGACCTCGGCCTGCCGGAGCTCCCGACCGGGTCCGGCGGCTCCTCGCTCGAGGGCGACGCCTCCGACGCACTCGGCCTCCTCACCTCGTCTCACACGGCCCGCGTCTACGTCGACGGCCCCGACAAGCAGCGCGTCCAGCTGACGCAGCAGCTCGCCGAGCAGGACCTCGTCCGGAACGGGTCCGACGTCTGGACCTGGGACTCGAAGGAGCGCACGGCGACACACGTCACCCTCCCGAAGGACGCCCAGGCGCCGGCGTCCGGCGCCGCGACGCCGTCCGACATCGCGAAGCAGGCGATCGACGCGATCACGCCGAGCACCACGGTGTCGAAGCCGAATGACGTCCGGGTCGCCGGCCACGACGCCTGGCAGATCACCCTCACGCCGAAGTCGACGGGCACGCTCGTCGGGTCCGTGCGCCTGGCGGTCGACCAGCAGACCGGCCTCCCGCTGCGCGCCACGATCGCGGCGAAGGGCCAGTCCGACCCCGCCGTCGAGGTCGGCTTCACGAGCCTGCAGTACGGCGCGCCGGCCGCACGCCTGTTCGACTTCACACCGCCCACGGGCGCGACGGTCGAGACGAAGGACCTCTCCGACGCGGCAGCCCACGGCACGGGCGACGCGCAGCACCGACACGGACGCACCGGCGACGAGCCGACGTTCACGGGGACTGGCTGGAGCACCATCGCCGAACTGCCGAAGGGCTCGGTCGACCAGACCGCGCTCGGCGACGACGCCAGCGGGCTGCTCGACCAGCTGACCCGTTCGGTCGACGGCGGTCGCGCGGTGCAGACCTCGCTCGTCTCGGTCTACCTCACCGACGACGGCCGGGTCCTCGCGGGCGCGGTCCCGGTGTCGGCGCTGGTCGCCGCAGCCGAGTGAGCACGCCCGACGCAGCCCTCGCGATCCGCACCACCGGACTGGCGAAGGTCTTCCGCAAGCAGCGCGCGGTCGACGGGATCGACCTCGCCGTCCCGCGCGGCGCGGTGTTCGGCTTCCTCGGGCCGAACGGCTCCGGCAAGACGACGACGATCCGCATGCTCCTCGGGCTCTCCAGCGCGACGGGCGGCACGATCGAGGTGCTCGGCGAACCGATGCCGAAGGCCCTCCACGACGTCCTGCCGCGCGTCGGTGCCCTCGTCGAGGGTCCGGCGTTCTACCCGTACCTCTCCGGCCGCGCGAACCTGTTCCGGTTCGACGCCGCCGACCCCACCTCCGACCCACGGACCCGCAGGACCCGGGTGGCGAGCGCCCTCGACCGCGTCGGGCTCTCGCACGCGGCCGACAAGAAGGCGCACGCGTACTCGCTCGGCATGAAGCAGCGGCTCGGGCTCGCGAACGCCCTGCTCGCCCCGCGGGACCTCCTCGTGCTCGACGAACCGACGAACGGCCTCGACCCCCAAGGCACGCGCGAGGTCCGCAACCTCATCCGCTCCCTCGCCGACGACGGCACGACCGTGTTCGTCTCGAGCCACCTGCTCGCCGAGATCGAGCAGGTGTGCACGCACGCCGCCGTGATGCGGACCGGCAAGCTCGTCGCGCAGGGGCCGCTCGACGAGCTCCGCGCCGCCGGTGCGCGGACGGTCACGGTCCGGACGCCCGACCTCGGGCAGGCCGGCACCGTGCTGAGCCGTCTCGGCCTGACCCCGCGGCACGAGGGCGGTGCCGACGTCCTCGTGGCCGACCTGCCACCGGAGGTCCTGCCCGAGACCATCACGACCGAGCTCGTCCGCGCCGACGTCCGGGTGCGCGGGCTCACCGTCGGCGGCGGCACCCTCGAAGACCTCTTCGTCGCCCTCACCGGAGAGGGCTTCGATGTCGCAGCCTGACGCCGCCACCATGCCGACGGACGACCCGCAGTCGCACGACGTCCGCGCCTCCCCACGTCCCCGCCAGCGCCCCTTCGCACTCCTCGGGTCCGAGCTCGCCCTCGTCTTCCGACGCCGCCGCACGTGGGCGATGCTCGGGGCGCTCGCCCTCGTGCCGATCCTCATCGCCGTCGCCGTCCGGCTCACGACCGGTGACGACTCCGGCGGTCCAGCGTTCCTCGGCGACATCACGAACAACGGGCTGTTCGTGGCGTTCACCGCGCTGACCGTGTCGATCCCGCTGTTCCTGCCGCTCACCGTGGGCGTGGTCGCGGGTGACACCGTCGCGGGCGAGGCCAGCCACGGCACCATCCGCTACCTGCTCGTGGCTCCGACCGGGCGCGTGCGGTTCATCCTCGTGAAGTACGCCGGGGCGGTGGCGTTCTGCCTCGCCGCGACGCTCCTCATCGTCCTGGTCGGGGCCGCGATCGGTGCCGTGCTGTTCCCGATCGGCCCGGTGACCCTGCTCTCGGGCACGCAGGTCGACGGCTGGTCCTACGCCGGCCGGGCCGTGCTGCTCGCGCTCTACGTGACGCTGTCGATGCTCGGGCTGTCGGCGATCGGGCTGTTCGCCTCGACCCTGACGAGCGTGCCGGTCGGTGCGATGGCCGCGACGGTGGTGCTCGCCGGGGCGTCCCAGGTGCTCGACCAGCTGCCGCAGCTCGACTGGTTGCACCCGTACCTGTTCTCGCACCAGTGGCTCGGGTTCGGTGACCTGCTCCGCGACCCGATCGCGTTCGACTCGTTCGGGTCGAACGCCGTGCTCCAGCTCGGCTACGTCGTCGTCTTCGGCGCGCTGGCGTACAGCCGGTTCACCACGAAGGACGTCCTGAGCTAGGCGCTCGGGCTCGCCGACCCGCCCGCCATCGTCTCGGAGTCGCTCCCCCGCGCGTCGGCGTACCGGTCGCGCAGGTCCCGGGCCTTCTCCGAGCGGTACCAGTCCATCCGTGCACCGGTCTCGACGGTCTGCATCCCGATCACGACCTTGCCGCGGGACTTCATCTCGGCGAGGTCCTCGTACGCCTCGACGATGTACTCGAACGGGTAGAACCCGGAGATGAGCACCTGCACGCGACGGTCCTGCACGGCCTTCGCGAGGAGGGTCAGGAGCTCCCGGGTCTCCTCGTCCTCGGCCGGCGCCCGCAGGAACCGGATCTCGATGTCGCGCCGCGCCTCGGACGACACGAACCGCCCCGGTGCGACGCCGAGGCGTTCCGCGAGTTCCTCGGCCCGGCTCTCACCGTGGTTGTCGATGAACGCGGTGATCGGGCGGCCGTCCGCGATCGCACGGATGCGTTCCTCCTCGCCCTCGCCGTACACGACGGGCAGGGTGCCGATCTGCCGGAGGTAGTCGTGGTTGCGCGCGCTGCCGAGCGCGATGACGGTCGCTCCGGCGTCGTGCGCGAGCTGGCACTCGATGTGCCCGACGCCGCCGGCCGCGGCGGTGATGACGACGGTGTCCTCCGGTCCGAGCTTGAGGCTGCGGACGACCGACACCGCGGTGCACCCGGCCAGGTAGAGGCCGCCGGCGACCTCCCAGCCGACGTGCTCCGGCTTCTTGATGACGGCAGCGCGCGGCACGACGAGCCAGGTGGCGTGCGACCCGCCGTTCGGTGCGTGCCCCATCACCTCGTCGCCGACGCGCAGGTCCTTGACCCCGTCGCCGCGTGCCCGGACGATGCCGGCGAAGTCGACGCCCTGACGAGCCGGGAACGTGAGCTCGATGTGGTCCTGGAGCTTGCCCTCCCGCAGGAACCGTTCGATGTGGTTGAGCCCCGCCGCGACGATCTCGACGACGATCTCGCCGGGACCCGCTTCCGGGCGTTCCTGCGGGACGAGCTCGACGACGTCGAAGTCGCCGTACCGGTCGTACTGCACTGCACTGCCGATCCGCATGGGGTGCTCCTTCGCTCCAGGTGTGCCACCGGCCTACTCGGAGTTCCCGACTGCAACCCGAACGCGCGGGGTACCGGCGTCCGCACACGACGGACGGGAGGGACGGTGCGGGCCCGCACCGTCCCTCCCGTCCGACGAACGGTGCGTCTACTGCCCGGTGGACGCCTCGATGACGCGCGCCACGGTGTCCGCGTCGAGCGCGAACGCGAGCGGATCCGCGTCCGGCCGCGGCACGCGGACCGGTGTCGACCAGACCGAGCCGTCCTCGGCGACGTCGACGACGAGCGCTCCGGCGTCGACGTACGCGGACTCCTCCTCGTAGGCGCCGGTGACGTCGGTGTCGTTCGCGACACCGGGCGCGACGAGCACGGGCACGCCCGCGAGGGTCCCGGCGAAGTGGTGGTGGTAGTGCCCCGCGAGCACGACCCGGACGTCGGAGCCGCGGATCGCGTCAGCGAGCGCCTCCGGGTTGCGGAGTCGCAGGGCTTCGTGCAGCGCAGTCGGTGCCGGCAACGGCGGGTGGTGCAGCACGATGACGGTGCCGTGCGGCGCGTGGTCGCCGGCGAGCGCGGCGCGGAGTCGTTCGAGCGACGCCTCGGCGATCTCGCCGTAGCCGACCCCGGGGACGCTCGTGTCGACCGTGACGATCCGCCGACCCGCGACGATCGACTGCCCCCAGACCGGCACGGTCGGCGGGTGGTACTCCATGGTGTGCATGAGCGGCCGGCCGCCCTCGCCGAGGACGTGGCCGTTCGCGAGGACCTGTCGGAACCCCTCGCGGAGGTCGTGGTTGCCCGGGACGGTGACGAGCGCCGCACCGTGGCGTTCCGCCCAGCCGCCGACGCGCTCGAGCACCGCGGCGTAGGACTCCGGGGAGCCGTCCTCGGAGACGTCGCCGGACACCACCACGAGCCCGATCCCCGGGACGCCGTCGACCCGGGCGAGCACACCCTCGAGCGCGGCGGTCGTGTCGACGGATCCCTGGTGCAGGGCACCGTCGCCCGTGAGGTGGGTGTCGGACAGGTGGAGGACGCGGAGGGTCCCGGCTGCGGGCTGCTGCATGGCCCCACGGTAGCGAGGGTGCCTTGCAGTCCCCGGTGCCCGCGGGCGTCGTTCAGTGAGCAGGAATGGTCGGGTCCGGCGACGGGACCCGACCATTCCTGCTCACGATGCGCCCGACGCGAGCTGGTCCTCGAGGTTGAAGACCTCCGGCAGCACGCGCGCCGCCTGGTCCGCCCGCCCGGTCGCGCCGTCGAACAGGTCCTGCATGTGCGCCTCCCACGCGGCGGCCACCTCGGACGCGGCGAGCGACGCGTCGGCATCCGCCACCGAGTCCGTCTCGTAGTACCCGATGAGCAGGCCGTCGTCGTCGAGGAACAGCGAGTAGTTCCGACGTCCTGCGGCCGCGATCGCCCGCAGCATCGCCGGCCAGACCGCGGCGTGCCGCTCGCGGTAGGCGTCGAGGTGCTCGGTCCCCACCTGCAGGCGGAAGCAGACGCGGGTCACGTGATCCGCGCCTCCAGTGCCGTCCGGGAGGCGCGGATCACGCCCGTCCGCGTCGCTCACCGTGGCGTCCGCTCGTCTCGCGCACCCCGCAGCGTCTGCTGGCGCGCGGCGTGCTCCTCGGGCGTGCGGACCGTGCCGGTCGCGCTGGTGATGGTGCCGTAGCGTTCGGCCTCGATCTCCTCGAGGGTCTTGCCCTGCGTCCGCGGCGCCCACATCGTCCCGACCAGGAACGACAGCGCGAGCAGGCCGAGGATGAGCCCGCCGAGAGCACGGAGCCCGATGTCGGAGAGCAGGAGCGGGAACCAGATGCTCAGCAGGCCGACCATGACCCGCGCGGCGAGGAACAGGACGCCCTGCGCGCTCGCCCGGTACCGGGTGGCGAACAGCTCGCTCGTCCAGAGCCCGTAGAACGCCTGTGCGCCGATGCCCGACGAGATGCCCCACGCGATCGCGAAGAACAGCAGCGTGCCGAGGTTCGCGGGCGCGTAGATGAGGACGGCCCAGGCGACGACCGCGAGCGCGGCGCCGATCGCGTAGAGCAGCCTCCGGCTCATCCGGTCGGCGAAGCGCATGAACCCGAAGTACGTCGCGGCGACGGTGCAGCCCCACACGAGGATCTGCAGCCCGTACTGCTCGGTGACGCTCGTCACGCCGGTGGCGGAGTAGACGCGGGGCTGGAAGATGCCGGCCTGCCCGGCCACGGTGTTCCAGAGCGCGTAGACGCCGAACAGGAACAGCATCGCGGTGAGGTTCTTGCGGCGGCTGAACAGCTGGGTGAAGCCGTGGAAGAAGTTCGCGGAGCCGGTGGCCGCGCGCTCGTCCTTCCAGATCGTGGACTCGGGCAGGCCGCGTCGCAGCCACCACACGATCGCGGCGACGACGAACAGGTGCGCGAAGATCAGGCGGCTGCCGAGGAGCCCGAGCGGCGCGGCGGCGATGGCCAGGGCGAAGCCGACCATGGGGCCGATCGACCAGGCGAGCTGCGCGGTCCCGACGTGGGCAGCGCGCTTGTCGGCCGGGGCCTGTTCGGCGATGTAGGTCCAGCTCGCGGGGACGCCCGCACCGACCGCGATGCCGGTGAGGATGAACCCGACGAGGAGCATGCCGTAGCTGCCGGCGAACACCGCGAGCAGGATCCCGAGCATGTAGAGCAGCAGGTCGTAGGTGTAGATGAACTTCCGGCCGTAGCGGTCGCACAGGGGTCCGCCGATGATGGCGCCGGCCGCTGCGCCGAACGCGTTCGCGGACAGGCTCGCGAGGAGCCCGACCTGCAGGTCCCCGACGTGGAACTGCGCCTGCCAGAGGCTGAGGCTCGTGGCGATCGCGATGATCGACCCCGACTCGATGTAGTTCGACATGGCGACCGAGATCGTCGCCTTCCAGCCCGTGGTGTTGCGGGCTCCGATACGGACCGCCATTGGTCCTCCGTTCGCGTGTTCGTCAGTGAATCGTTTCAACGGTGCTGCGGAGACGGTACTCGTCGTTCGGCCGGAGGGCAAGTCGCTCCACCGGAACGCCCGCCCCGATGCCAGGATGACCCCATGGCAGTGAGCGTTCGGGACGTCGCAGCGCTCGCCGGCGTGTCACTCGGCACCGTCTCGAACGTGCTGAACCGTCCCGACAAGGTGGCACCGGGGACCGTCGAACGCGTGCAGTCCGCGATCGCCGAACTCGGGTTCGTCCGCAACGACTCCGCCCGCCAGCTCCGCGCCGGCCGCAGCTCGACCGTCGGGCTCATCGTGCTCGACGGCGGCAACCCGTTCTTCACCGACGTCGCCCGCGGCGCCGAGGACGCGGCCATGCAGAAGGGCCTGGCCGTCCTCGTCGGGAACTCCGACGAGTCGGTCGACCGCGAGCACACCTACGTCGACCTCTTCGAGGAGCGCCGCGTCGCCGGACTCCTCATCTCCCCCGCCGGGGACGACCTCGGCCGCCTCGAGCGCCTGCGCGACCAGGGCACCGCCGTGGTCCTCGTGGACCGCCGCGCCGACGACGAGCACTTCGCGTCGGTCTCCGTCGACGACGTCGCCGGAGGCCGCATCGCCGTCACGCACCTCACCGCGATCGGACGCCGGCGGATCGCCTTCGTCGGCGGCCCGTTCGGCATCCGGCAGGTCACCGACCGCCACTCCGGCGCGGTCGCCGCGGCCGAGGCGTCGGGTGCGGCACTCGAGGTGATCCCGACCACGTCGCTCTCCGTCCTCGAGGGTCGGCGCGTCGGCGAGGAGATCCAGGCCCGCCCGGCCGCCGACCGCCCGGACGCGGTGTTCGCGGCGAACGACCTGCTCGCCGTCGGCCTCGAACAGGCGTTCATCATGCGCGGGTCGATCCGGGTGCCGGAGGAGATCGCGATCGTCGGGTACGACGACATCGCGTTCGCCGAGGCCGCGGTCGTCCCGCTCACCTCGGTGCGGCAGCCGGCGCAGGACCTCGGGCGGCGGGCGATCGAACTGCTGCTCGCCCAGGTGGACCAGGGGCAGGGCACGGACCAGCTGCACGTGGAGTTCACGCCCGAGCTCGTCGTGCGGCAGTCCACCGTCGCCGAGCACTGAGGCGCGCTGGGCGCTTCGCCGCGCGCCCGTGATCGTGCCGCCGGAGCGACAGGACACAGGCATGCCGTGGCGTCCGTGCCGGCAGAGCGACAGACCCCTGGCGACCGTTCGCGGCACACCGTCGCGTTCGCGGACCGGGCGGCGAGTCGCGTCGGACGGGAGGCGCGGGTCGGCGCCGCACCGTCCCTCCCGTCACGGCCGTCGCCCCGCTGGCGCGGTGCGCCGGACCCGGCTGGTGGGGCCCACCTCCCGTCCGACGGATGGCCGGGTGGGCGCGTCGGTGCGCCGGCCTGTCCGGCGGATGGCCGGGAGGGCGCGCCGGTCCGCCTACGATCGGAGCATGGTGCATGTCCCCCGGCGCGACGGACCGCCGAGCGTGCACCACGTCGCCGCTCGGGCGGGCGTCTCGCTCGCGACGGTCTCGAACGTGCTGAACCACCCGGAACGCGTGGCCGACGCGACCGCAGCGCGGGTCCGTGCCGCGATCACCGACCTCGGGTACACGCCGAACCGCAACGCGCGGGCACTCGCCTCGGGGAGCACGCGGGCGATCGGACTCGTCGTGACCTCGCTGCGGAACTCGCTCTTCACGGACATGGTGAGCGGGGCGCAGACCACCGCGCGGGCACGGGGCAACACCCTGCTCGTGACGAACAGCGACAACGACCTCGACGCGCAGGCAGAGCACCTCGCGTTCCTGGAGAGCACACGGGTGTCGGGGATCCTGCTGGCGTCGATGACGACCTCGAAGGAACAGGTCGAGACCGTCCGCAAGCACGGGCTGCCCGTCGTGTACGTCAACTACGAACCCGCCGAGGTCGACGCCTGCTCGGTCGTGGTCGACAACGAGCAGGCCGGGTACGTCGCGACGACGCACCTCATCGAGCAGGGGTGCCGGCGGATCGGGTTCGTGAGTGCTCGTCCGGACCTCCAGCCCGTGGCGCGTCGACGGCAGGGGCTGCTGCGGGCGATCGCGGAGCACCCGGGGGTCGAACTCGTGGACGTCGACGCCGGTGACATCGACCCGCCGGGAGGCACCGACGCCGGCGCCCGGATCGCGGCGATGTCGGCGGAGTCGCGGCCGGACGGGGTGCTCGGGGTGACGGACCTCCTCGCGATGGCGGTGGTGACGGAGCTGCGGGCGGCGGGGTTGCGCGTGCCGGAGGACATCCCGGTCACGGGCTGCGACCACAACTCGATCGCCTGGGGTGGCGCCGTGCCGCTGACCTCGGTGACGATGCACGGGTCGGAGATGGGCTCGGTGGCGGTCGACCTCCTGCTGGCCGAGCTCGACGAGGACCCCGCGGAGCACGTGCACCGGACGGTGGTGCTCGGGAGCGAGCTCGTGCCGCGCGAGAGCACCCTCGGGCGGGCAGGGGCGGCCGAGGCGGCTGCCCGGACGGCGCCGAGCGACCCGAGGCGTACCGAGGCCTAGGGGCCGCGCGCGGCGCTCGGCGTTCCCGAGTCTCGCGGTGGCGGACACTTTCGCGGGCGCGGAGCCGCGAAAGTGTCCGCCGAGGCGAGTCTCGCACAGTGGCCCGCGCGCGTGAGGTTTCGCGCTGAGCGACACCTCACGCGCCACTGGCCCCGTGAACTGTCGGCCAGCGCGAAACCTCGCGACCGCCCGCCCCGCCCGCCCCGCTCCGCCAAAGCGACAGTTCACAGGACGGCTCCGCGCTTGACCCCGCCGAAGCGACACATTCCCACGCGGGTTCGGCGGCACGGTGTCGCTTTGCCGCCAGCGCAGCCGCGCCCGCCCCGCCCCGCCCAGCGCACCCCGCCCGCCGGGGC
>NZ_JABXGF010000046.1:0-27503 GCF_025407985.1 Curtobacterium sp. C2H10
CGCCCCGCACACGACGACGGGCCCCGCGGCTGTGTGCGCGGGGCCCGTCGTGACGGTGTGGCAGCGAGCTACCGGACGGAGACCGGGGTCTCGTCGCGCTCCTCGTAGAGGACGTAGCCCTCTTCGCCGTGGACCGCGGTGTCGATGCCGGCGACCTCGTCCTCGGTCTTCACACGGAAGCCCATCGTCTTCTCGATGATCCAGCCGATGACGAAGGCGAGGATGAACGAGTAGAGACCGACCACGCCGGCAGCGGCGGCCTGCTTGCCGAGCTGCGTGAACGAGCCCGAGTAGATCAGGCCGGTGTCGTTGGCGAAGAAGCCGAGGTACAGCGTGCCGACGATGCCGCCGACCAGGTGCACGCCGACGACGTCGAGCGAGTCGTCGAAGCCGAGACGGTACTTCCAGTCGATCGCGAAGCAGCAGATGATGCCCGCGAGGAAGCCGAGCAGGATGCCCCAGCCCGGGGTGAGCGCGGCGCACGCCGGGGTGATGGCGACGAGGCCGGTGACGGCGCCCGACGCGGCACCGATCGAGGTGGCCTTGCCGTCCTTGAGCTTCTCGACGAGCAGCCAACCGAGGATCGCGGCGGCCGGGGCGGCGAGGGTGTTGACCCAGGCGATCGCGGCGATGCCGTCCGCGGCACCCTCGGAACCGGCGTTGAAGCCGAACCAGCCGAACCACAGGATCGCGGCACCGAGGAGCACGAAGGGCGGGTTGTGCGGCTTGTGCGCACCCTTGGCGAAGCCGACGCGCTTGCCGAGGACGATCGCCAGCGCGAGACCCGCGGCACCGGCGTTGATGTGGACCGCAGTGCCACCGGCGAAGTCGATGACGCCCCAGGTCGCTGCCCAGCCGGACGTGAGGTTGAAGACCCACGAGGCGACCGGGAAGTAGACGACCGTGACCCAGACGCCGGCGAAGACCATCCACGCGCCGAACTTGGCACGGTCGGCGATCGCACCGGAGATCAGGGCGACCGTGATGATCGCGAAGGTCGCCTGGAAGCCGACGAACGCCATCGAGGGGTACGCGGCGTTGATCGTCGAGGCCTTGGCCTCCTCGAACGCCTGCCCGAGGCCGATCTGGTTCCAGTCGATGCTGAAGAAGCCGACGACACCGGACACCGCCGTGCCGTCACCGTGGTTCGCGAAGGCGATGGCGTAGCCGTAGACGACCCAGAGGACGCTCACGAGCGCGATCGCCCCGAAGGACATCATCATCATGCTGATGACGGACTTGGCCTTCACCAGACCGCCGTAGAAGAAGGCCAGGCCGGGTGTCATGAACAACACCAGCGCCGCCATGACCAACACGAACGTCGTGTTGCCCTGATCAAGCATCTGTTCACCTCTCGATTGCACCAGCGGCTCTTGGTCCGCGTCGGGTGTCACCGAGTCTGGCGAGGCGAAGTTTCACGAGGGAGCACGAAGTGTTTCGCGGATGTAACGCGACGGCCCGGTGTGTAAACGTCGTGTTTCGTCCCCCGGGCAGTCCCCTGGACGGGGGCCACGAGTTCTCCCGGTCCGTCCGGACGGTGTCCGACAGCCGTCGCGGAACGGGGCCTGGAGGCGCGGCGCAGCGGGGCACCGGCTCCTCGCGACCGGCAGGCGGCTCAGTCCACGGCGCGGGTCAGCGCCACGACGCGGCTCGCCGCACGCAGGTACTTCTTGCGGTACCCGCCGTCGAGCATCGACTCGGGGTACACCCGGTCGAGCGGGGTGCCCGAGGCCACGATCCGGACCTGCGCGTCGTAGAGCCGGTCCACCAGCGCGACCCACCGGAGTGCATCGGTCTGGTCGGTGAAGGGCTGCACGTCGGTGAGGCCGACGGCGTCGAGGTCCTCGACCATCGCGACGTACTTCGACGGGTGCACGGACGCGAGGTGCCCGACCACCGCCCGGAAGTCGTCGAGCGTGACGTGTCCGCCGGGGAGTGCCGCGGCGACGTCGGCCACCACGCCCGCCGACTCGTCGACCGCACGCCGGCGGAAGTCGAGCCCGTCGATGCGCATGGTGTCGAACCGGTCGGACATCGCCTGGATCTCGCGCAGGAAGTCCTGCGCAGCGAACCGTCCCTCGCCGAGCGCACCCGGCGGCGTGTTCGAGGTGGCGGCGAACCGGGTGCCCGTCTCGGTGAGCTCCTTGATGAGGCGCGTCATCACCATCGTGTCACCGGGGTCGTCGAGCTCGAACTCGTCGATGCACACCAGCGCCGTCCCGCGCAGCAGGTCGACGGTGCCCTGGAACCCGAGGGCCCCGACGAGGGCCGTGTACTCGATGAACGTGCCGAACGTCTTCCGACCGGTCGCGGCGTGGTAGGCGGCGGCGAGCAGGTGGGTCTTCCCGACGCCGAACCCGCCGTCGAGGTAGACGCCGGACTTCACGGTCGACTCCGCCACGGGCTTCCGGCGACCGAACAGCCCCCGGCGAGGCTGGTCGGCGGGACCGGCGGCGACGAAGGCCTCCACCGCGTCGCGGACCGCCGCCTGCGACGGGTACTCCGCGTCGGGTCGGTAGGAGGCGAACGACGCGTCCTCGAACTGGGGCGGCGGGACCAGCGACGCAGCCATCTGCTGCGGGGTCACCTGCGGGTCGCGGTCGACGAGGTGTTCAGGCGCGGTGTTCGCTGACAATCGGGGCAGTCCTTCGGGAAGCATGTCGTGGGGTGTCACGTTGCGTCAGGAGCACGGCACGCCCGCGTACCGTTGCCCACAGGCACCGACGACCGATCCTAGTCCGGTGCCGGATGACCACCTGGAGGTAGCCCACCATGACCGCACCGGTCGACACGTCCGAGAAGTTCACCGCCTACGCCCACCCGGAGCGGCTCGTCTCCACCGAGTGGCTGCAGGAGCACCTGGACGCCGGCACCCCGGACCTGGTCGTCGTCGAGTCCGACGAGGACGTCCTGCTCTACGAGACGGGCCACGTCCCCGGTGCCGTGAAGATCGACTGGCACACCGACCTCAACGACCCGGTGCTCCGCGACTACATCGACGGCGAGGCCTTCGCCGAACTGCTCGGCAGCAAGGGCATCGGCCGCGAGACCACCGTGGTGATCTACGGCGACAAGAACAACTGGTGGGCCGCCTACGCCCTCTGGGTCTTCTCGCTGTTCGGCCACGAGGACGTCCGTCTCCTCGACGGCGGCCGGGCGAAGTGGATCGCCGAGGACCGCGCGCTCACCACCGACCAGACCGTGGTCACGCCGGTCGAGTACCCCGTCGTCGACCGGATCGACACCGAGATCCGCGCCTACAAGGACGACGTGCTCGCCCACCTCGGCAAGCCGCTGATCGACGTCCGCAGCGCCCCGGAGTACGCCGGCGACCGCACCACCGCGCCGGACTACCCGGAGGAGGGCGCCCTCCGCGCCGGCCACGTCCCCACCGCCGTGAACATCCCGTGGGCCACCGCCGCAGCACCGGACGGCACCTTCAAGACCCGCGAGGAGCTCGACGCGATCTACCGCGACGGCGCCGGCATCGGCGACGCGGACGAGGTCATCGCCTACTGCCGCATCGGCGAGCGGTCGAGCCACACCTGGTTCGTCCTGCAGCACCTGCTCGGGTACGAGAACGTCCGCAACTACGACGGCTCGTGGACCGAGTGGGGCAGCGCGGTCCGCGTCCCGATCGCCGTCGGCACCGAACCGGGTACGATCACCGACCGATGACCGACGCACTCCCCCAGTCCCTCGCCGAGATCCGCGACGACTTCCTCGAACTCTCCCAGCAGGACCGCCTGCAGCTGCTCCTCGAGTTCTCGAACGAGCTCCCGGCGCTTCCAGAGCGCCTGCAGGGGCACGAGGACGAGCTCGAACGCGTCGAGGAGTGCCAGTCCCCCGTCTTCATCACGGTCACCGTGGGTGCCGACGGCGACGCGCCCGGCATCGTCCGGATGCACGCCACGGCGCCGCGCGAGGCACCGACCACGCGGGGCTTCGCGTCGATCCTCGCGCAGGGGCTGTCCGGCCTGACCGCCGAGCAGGTGCTCGCCGTGCCGGCGGACTACCCGCTGACGATCGGGCTGAGCGAGGCGGTCAGCCCGCTGCGGATCCGCGGCATGGTCGGGATGCTGGGCCGGGTGCAGCGGCAGGTGCAGGCGCAGGCCGCGGTCGCGTAGACGTCACAACACACTGACGGGAGGCGCGGTGCCAGCTGGCACCGCGCCTCCCGTCCGTCTGCCGGTCGCGTCTACTGCTGGTGGGTCGCGCTGGTGGGCTGGACCACCTCGGTCAGCCACGCGAGGATGCGGGCGTCGAACCAGTCGGCGTCGTGGTTCCAGAGCTTGGTGTGCCGGGCGGTCGTCTGCACCTCGAGCCGCACGATGTCGGGCCGGGCCTCGGCGAGGGCGTGCGACGCGGACGACGGGACGAACCCGTCGTCGTCGCTGTGCATGAGCAGGATCGGGACGTGCAGCTCGTCGGCCCGCGCGACCATGTCGAGCTGCCGCAGGTCGACCGGCTGCCGCAGGCCCGTGAGCCGATGCAGGACCGGGGTGCGGAGGAGGCGCTGCGCGACCTTCCGGACCGGCCGCGGCAGGCGGAGCAGCTGGCTCTGCGACTTGAGCACCGCGTGCCAGTCGACCACGGGCGACTCGAGCACGACACCGTCCACGAGGTCCGCGAACGCCGACCGGAGCAGGGTCTGCAGCACGACCGCGCCGCCCATCGACCAGCCCATCAGGACGACGCTCGACGCGCCCTGCCCTGCGAGCCAGCGGAGGACCGCGTCGATGTCCTCCCACTCGGTGCTGCCGAGGCCGTAGCGGCCGTCGACGCTCCGCGGGGCGACGCCGTCGTTGCGCCAGCTCGCCAGCACCACGGAGTACCCCGCCGCCCGGAAGACCGGCACCGCGCGGATCGTCTCGGCGCGGGTCACCCCACGACCGTGCACGAGGACGGCCCACGGCGCGTCCGGGTCGTCGGCGCGGACCACCCAGGCGGGTGCGGGGCCGTTCGGGGTGGGGACGTCGATGTCCTCGACCGGGACGTCGAGCTCCCCGGGGGTCAGGTAGAACCAGCCGCCCCACCGACCCCGGCGGGCCGCGGTCGGGTCGCCGGCGTCGATCGCGATGATGCGGCGGGTGACGGTCGTGTCGGTGGTGCCTAGGACCTCGCCGACGCGCATGTGCCCGGTCCCGCCGCCGAACCAGAGGCTGTAGCGGCCCTGCAGTTCGGTGTCCGCGGTGCGCTCGAGCGTCACCGTCCGCCGCACGGGGTCGACGGCGTGGATCGGGACGCGTTCGGTGCGCTTGCGGTCGGGGGTGACCACCGCTCGGGCCACCGCCGCGACGAACCCGCCGATCACCGCGGTGGTGACGGCGGCCGCTGCGATGCCCGCTCCCAGGGCGACGAACCCGGCCGATCGTGCGGTCTCCTGGACGACGTCCTCGGCGGGTCGCGCGGATCGGGACATGGTCCGGAGCCTAGTCTGCATTCGTGTCCGAAACCCGAGAGCCCGACGCCTTCGCGCGGCTCCGTGCGTTCGTGGCGTCCGGCGGCGCGCGCGCCGAGACGACCGTCACCGAGATCCCCTCGCCGTCGCGCATCGCCCCGTTCTCGATCGCCCTGGCGGCGGACGTCTCGGGCGCGGCGCACGGCATCGACTCCGACCTCGGGACGGGCCGGTTCATCGCCCTGCACGACCCGGACGAACCCGAGGGCTGGGGCGGGTCGTTCCGCATCGTGACCTTCGCCCAGGCACCGCTCGAACCGGAGATCGGTGTCGACGAGTTCGTCGCGGACGTGACGTGGAGCTGGCTGGTCGACGCCCTCGCCGCGCACGGTGCGACCTACGACCACGCCTCGGGCACGGCGACCAAGATCATCTCCCGCGGCTACGGCGACCTCGCGGCGCAGGGCGACGGGGCGCAGCTCGAACTGCGCGCCTCGTGGACCCCGCGCGGGGACGACCTCACCGCACACGTCGAGGCGTGGGAGGAGATCGTGGCGATGCTCGCCGGTCTCCCGCCCGCGTCGGACGGCGTGACCCTGTTGGCCCCGAGGAGGCTCGCACGTGACTGACCCCGCATCTCCGGCCGGGGCGTCGCCCGCTGTCCCGTCGGCGTCGCCGGCTGTTCCGCCGTCGGCTGCTCCGTCCGCGGCGTCGCCGGCGTTCGAGGCGTCGCACGACGCGGTCCACGTGATCGCCTCGCGCGAGGAGTACCTCGACGCCGTCGCCGCCATCGCGGCGGGCCACGGCCCGGTCGCCGTCGACGCCGAGCGCGCGAGCGGCTACCGGTACTCGCAGCGGGCGTACCTCATCCAGGTGTTCCGCCGCGGTGCCGGCGCGTTCCTCTTCGACCCGATCCCGATCGGCGACTTCTCCGAGCTCCAGGACGCGATCGTCGACGAGGAGTGGCTCTTCCACGCCGCGTCGCAGGACCTCCCCTGCCTGCAGGAGGTCGGCCTCGTCCCGACCCGCATCTTCGACACCGAGCTCGGTGCCCGCATCGCCGGGTTCCCCCGGGTCGGCCTCGGTGCCGTCGTGGAGCAGCTGCTCGGGATCACGCTCGCGAAGGCCCACTCCGCCGCGGACTGGTCGACCCGGCCGCTCCCGCAATCGTGGTTGGTGTACGCGGCACTCGACGTCGAGCTGCTCCCCGACCTCCGTGACGCGCTCGCGGCGAAGCTCGACGAGGCGGGCAAGTCCCGCATCGCCGAAGAGGAGTTCGCCGCCGTCCTGACACGGGCACCGAAGCCGCCGAAGGCCGAGCCGTGGCGCCGCCTGTCCGGCATGCACGCCCTCCGTGGCTCCAGGGCACTCGCGATCGCCCGGTCGCTCTGGACGGCACGCGACGCCTACGCCCGCGAAGCCGACATCGCGCCGGGTCGCACCATCCCGGACTCGGCGATCGTCGCGGCCGCGGCGGCGAACCCGGCCTCGAAGGGTGAGCTGAGCGGGGTGAAGGCCTTCACGGGTCGTGCCAGCCGGTCCGAGCTCGACCGCTGGTGGGCCGCCGTCGACGAGGGCCGCACGACCGAGGACCTCCCCCGGCTCCGCGGCACCGGCGAGGCCACGCTGCCGCCGCCCCGGGCCTGGGCCGACCGCAACCCGGCAGCCGACCGCCGGTACAAGGCCGCGCGGGCCGCCGTGGTGCAGCGCGCCGAGGAGCTCGACCTGCCCGTCGAGAACCTGCTCACGCCGGACACCCTCCGCACGGTGTCGTGGGAGCCGCCGACGCCGATCGCCACCGAGACCGTCGGTGCCGTGCTCGCCGCGCACGACGCCCGCCCCTGGCAGGTCGAGGAGACGGCGTCGATCATCGCGCACGCCTTTGTCGCTGCTGCACAGGAGCCTGCTGCCGAGAGCAACACCGAGTCGTAGGAACGCCCCAACGGGCATGCGTCCGCACAGGCTCGGGGCATAGCGTCGCTGGTGCACGCCGGGTCGGACCCGGCCGGGCGGGGCGGGACGCGCCCAGCCTGATCAACGAGGATCTGGAGGCCCAGATTGCCAAAGGCAGCAGACGTCGTCTTCGTCGACGGAGTTCGGACACCGTTCGGACGAGCCGGGGAGAAGGGGGTGTTCTGGAAGACCCGCGCGGATGACCTCGCGGTGCACGCGATGCGCGGACTCCTCGACCGGAACGCCTCGTTGGACGGGGCCGCGGTGGACGACGTCGCCGTGGCGGCCACCACGCAGCAGGGCGACCAGGGGCTCACCCTCGGCCGGACGGTCGGCATGCTCGCCGGACTCCCGAAGACCGTCCCCGGGTACGCGATCGACCGCATGTGCGCCGGTGCCATGACGAGCGTGACCACCCTCGCCGGCGCCATCGCGTTCGGCGCGGCCGACGTCGCCATCGCCGGCGGTGTCGAGCACATGGGGCGCCACCCGATGGGCTTCAACTCCGACCCGAACCCGCGCTTCATCGCCGAGCGCATGGTCAACGGCGACGCACTCGTGATGGGCAAGACCGCCGAGCGCCTGCACGACCGCTTCCCCGCGATCACCAAGGACCGCACGGACGCCTACGCCGTCCAGTCCCAGCAGCGCTACGCCGCCGCGTGGGCCGCGGGCAAGCTCCAGCCGGACCTGGTGCCGGTCGAGGTGAACACCGGCGAGGGCTGGGACATCGTCTCCAGTGACGAGCCGCCCCGCCCCGGCACCACGCTCGAGGCCCTGGCAGCGCTGAAGACGCCGTTCCGCTCGCACGGACGCATCACCGCCGGCAACGCGGCAGGCCTGAACGACGGCGCCACCATGAGCCTGCTCGCCTCGGCCGACGCGGCGAAGCAGCACGGGCTGCCGACGAAGATGCGCATGGTCTCGTTCGCCTTCGCGGGCGTCGACCCCGAGGTGATGGGCATCGGACCGGTGCCCGCGACCGACAAGGCGCTGGCGAAGGCCGGGCTGTCGATCGACGACATCGGGCTGTTCGAGATCAACGAGGCGTTCGCCGTCCAGGTGCTCGCCTTCCTCGACAACTACGGGATCGCCCAGGACTCGACGAACGTGAACGCCTGGGGCGGCGCGATCGCCGTCGGGCACCCGCTCGCCTCGAGCGGCGTCCGCCTGATGACCCAGCTCGCAGCTCAGTTCGCCGAGCGTCCGGACGTCCGGTACGGCATCACGACGATGTGCATCGGGCTCGGCCAGGGCGGCACCGTCATCTGGGAGAACCCGAACTTCAGCAAGTCCGCGGCACGGAAGGCGGCGTGACCATGACCATCGTCGACAACGACCAGCTCCTCGCCCTCAGCGAGGACGAGGTGGTCACCCACTCGTACCTGAAGCACGTCGCGCTGCCGTCCGGTGGCACGCTCGCGCTCATCACGCTCGACAACGGCAAGGACTACAAGCGACCGTCGACCCTCGGGCCGCGCACGCTGCACGAGCTCTCCGGGGTCCTCGACACCCTGCGGACCGAAGCGTCCGCCGGGACGATCGAGGCCGTTGCGATCACCGGCAAGGAGTACTGCTTCGCCGCCGGTGCCGACCTCTCGCAGGCTGCCTCGGTGCCGTCGCGGGACGTCGCCCACGACCTGGCCGCCCTCGGACACGCGACGCTCCGGAAGCTCTCCGACCTCGGCGTCCCCTCCTTCGCGCTCATCAACGGGATCGCGCTCGGCGGTGGCCTCGAGATCGGGCTGCACTGCACGTACCGGGCGTTCTCGTCGGCCGCGCAGGGCATCGGGCTCCCCGAGGTCTTCCTCGGCATCATCCCCGGGTGGGGCGGCGCAACGCTGCTCCCCCGCCTGATCGGCCCCGAGAAGGCGCTCCGCGTCATCGTCGAGAACCCGCTCAAGAACAACCGCCTGATGGACGGTCCGGCCGCGGTCGAGCTCGGCATCGGCGACGCGCTCATCCCCTCGGTCACCTTCCTGCCCTCCGCGGTGGCGTGGATCGACGGCGTCGTGTCCGGTCGCACCAAGGTCGTGCGGAAGAACGAGCCCGGCATGATCGAGAAGGCCGCGTGGGGCACCGTCGTGAAGGTCGCCCGCAGCCAGGTCGCATCGAAGATCGGCACGGTCCCGAAGTCGCCGTTCCGGGCGCTCGACCTCGTCGCCGCGGCGAAGTCCGGCTCGCTCGACGAACGGTTCGCCGACGAGGACGACGCCTTGGCCGACCTCATCTCGGGCGATCAGTTCGCCGCGTCGATGTACGCGTTCGACCTCGTGCAGAAGCGTGCGAAGAAGCCGGTGGGCGCCCCCGCGGACGTCTCGCCGCGCCCCGTCACGAAGGTCGGCGTCCTGGGCGCCGGCCTGATGGCGTCCCAGTTCGCGCTGCTCTTCGCCCGACGCCTCGGCGTCCCGGTCGTCATCACCGACGTCGACCAGTCCCGCGTCGACGCCGGCGTGGAGCGCATCCGCGGCGAGGTGGACAAGCTCCTCGACAAGGGCCGGGTCTCCCCCGACGACGCGAACCGCATCAAGGCGCTCGTGTCCGGGTCGGTGTCCTACGACGCCTTCGCGGACGCCGACTGGGTCATCGAGGCCGTCTTCGAGGAGATGAGCGTCAAGCAGGAGGTCTTCCGGAAGATCGAGCAGGTCATCGCTCCGGACGCGATCCTCGCCACGAACACCTCGTCGCTGTCGGTGTCCGAGATGGGGTCCGTGCTGTCCGACCCGTCGCGACTCGTCGGGTTCCACTTCTTCAACCCCGTCGCCGTGATGCCGCTGCTCGAGGTCGTGCGCACCGCCTCGACCTCCGACGAGACCCTCGCCACGGCCCTCGCCGTCGCGAAGACGCTCAAGAAGACCGCGATCATCACGGCCGACCAGCCGGGCTTCGTCGTGAACCGGGTGCTCGCCCGGGTCCTCGGCGAGGCGATGCGCGGCGTCGAGGAGGGCACGTCGTTCGACGTCGTCGCCCAGGGCGCTGCGCCGCTCGGCCTGCCGATGTCGCCGTTCGAGCTGCTCGAGCTCGTCGGCCTGCCGGTCGGTGCGCACGTGCTCGACTCGCACCACGCCGCCTGGCCGGAGCGCTTCTACCCGGGTGACGGCCTGAAGAAGATCGCCGAGTTCGGGCACATCCTGACCCGCGACAAGAAGGGCACCGCGACCGGGTACGACCCCGCTGCCGTGAAGCTCGTCGCACCGTCGAAGAAGGACGCGAGGCCGGTCGACGCTGCCGAGATGCAGCGCCGCTTCGAGGACGCCCTCGCCGACGAGCTGCACCGCATGCTCGAGGACGAGGTCGTCCAGCACGTCGAGGAGATCGACCTCGGGCTCATCCTCGGCGCGGGCTACCCGTTCCAGGCCGGTGGCATCAGCCCGTACCTCGACCGCTCCGGTGCGTCCGAGCGGGTCTTCGGCGGGGCGTTCCACGAGCCGCTGATCGTCGGGCCGGCCTCGCGCTAGCTGCGGCCGCTCGGCTCCGCACAACCGAAGTCACCCCGAACCGCGGCGATCCGTGGTTCGGGGTGACTTTCGTTGTGCGGCGTACGGTCGAACCATGGCACAGGAGTGGTGGGCACCGAGGACGACCGGGCACCCCAGCGTCGTCGTGCCCGTGCCGCTCGACGAGGTCCCGGAGCTGCTCGACCGCGCCGTGCACGCCGTCCCGGGAGCAGCGGCGATGGAGATCCGTCCGGACGGGGCCGTCATCGTCCGCCGGACCTCGTTCGCCGTCCGCGCCGAGAACATCGTCATGACGTTCGCGCGCGAGGGGCCGACGTCCTCGCGCGTGGAGATCATCCGCGAGGGCCGCGACGGCCTGTCGTACGGCCAGGTCCTCTGGGTGACGCCGATGGCCCGCGCGATCCTGCGCGAGCTCGTGTCCGCCGCCGCCGGGCCGCCCGCGCCGCACTGACCCCGCGCGCCCGTGCCGCCGGGCTTCGGATCGAACCACGGATCCGACATCGAACTCGTCGATCCGCCCGGTTCGACGTCGCATTCGTGGTTCGACCCGCCGCCGGCGGGGCCACGACCGGCGCGCCCCGCCCGCGCCGCTCAGCGGTCGGCGGACTCCCGGGAGCGCGACGCCGCCCGCGCCGGCTTCGCCTGCGGCAGCTTCGTCCCGACGACCTGGTCGATGACGTCCCGGGCGATCGCCTGCGCGGTCAGCCCCACGTCCTCGAGGATCTGGGACCGCGACGCGTGGTCGATGAACGCGTCCGGCAGCCCGAGCTCGTTCACCCCGGTGTCGACACCCGCAGCGCGCAGGTCCTGCCGCAGCCGCGTCCCGACGCCACCGACCCGCACCCCGTCCTCGAGCGTGATCACGAGCCGGTGGTCACGCGACAGGTCGATGAGCGACGCGGGGATCGGCACCACCCACCGCGGGTCGACGACCGTCACGCCGATGCCCTGGGACTCGAGCAGCGCCGCCGCGTCGAGCGCCACCGGCACCATCGAGCCCACGGCGACGAACAGGACGTCGGGCTCCTGGTCGGACGACGGCGACCGCAGCACGTCCACCCCGTCCCGGAGTCGACGCTCCGCGACGATGTCCGGCCCGACCTGTCCCTTCGACCAGCGCAGCACGGTGGGTGCGTCGTCGACGGCGACGGCCTCGCGGAACTCCTCACGCAGGGTCGCGGCGTCACGGGGTGCGGCGATCCGGATCCCGGGCACGACCTGCAGCAACGCGAGGTCCCACATGCCGTGGTGCGACGGCCCGTCCGGCCCGGTGATGCCCGCGCGGTCGAGCACGAAGGTGACGCCGGCCCGGTGCAGCGCGACGTCCATGAGCACCTGGTCGAACGCCCGGTTCAGGAACGTCGCGTACAGCGCCACGACGGGGTGCAGGCCGCCGAACGCGAGTCCGGCCGCGGTCGTCACGGCGTGCTGCTCGGCGATCCCGACGTCGATCACGCGCGAGGGGTGCTGTTCCTGGAAGAGGTGCAGCCCGGTCGGGCGGAGCATCGCAGCGGTGATCGCCACGATCTTCTCGTCCGACGCGCCGACCTCCGCCAGCGTCGAGGCGAACACCGAGGTCCACGACGGCCCCGACGACACGTCGAGCGACTCCCCGGTCTCCGGGTCGATGTGCCCGACCGCGTGGAACTGGTCGGCCTGGTCGCGCAGCGCGGGCTCGAACCCGTGCCCCTTCTCGGTGATGGCGTGCACGATCGTCGGCGCGCCGTACGCCTTCGCCTGGCGGAGTGCGGCCTCCATCGCCCGCTGGTCGTGCCCGTTCACCGGCCCGATGTACTTGATGTCGAGGTTCGAGTAGAGCGCCTCGTTGTTCGTGAACCGCGAGAGGAACCCGTGCAGCCCGCCGCGCATCCCGCGGTAGAGCGCCCGCCCGGGTGCACCGAACCGCGCCGCCGCGGCTTGGGACTTCTCGAACAGCGCCCGGTACTCGCGGCGCGTGCGCACCGAGCTGAGGAACCGCGCCATGCCACCGATGGTCGGCGCGTACGAGCGCCCGTTGTCGTTGACGACGATGACGAGTCGACGGTCGTTGCCGTCGGAGATGTTGTTGAGGGCCTCCCACGTCATCCCGCCGGTGAGCGCACCGTCGCCGACGACCGCGACCACGGTCCGGTCGGCCTGGCCGGTCTGCACGAAGGCGCGGGAGATGCCGTCCGCCCAGGACAGCGACGAGGACGCGTGCGAGGACTCCACGATGTCGTGCTCCGACTCGCTCCGCTGCGGGTACCCGGCGAGGCCGCCCCGCTCGCGCAGCCGCGAGAAGTCCTGCCGCCCGGTGACGAGCTTGTGCACGTACGACTGGTGCCCGGTGTCGAAGACGAACGGGTCGTGCGGCGAGTCGAACACCCGGTGCATCGCCAGCGTGAGCTCGACGACGCCGAGGTTCGGACCGAGGTGGCCGCCGGTCTTCGCGACCTCGGCGACGAGGAAGCGTCGGATCTCGGCGCCGAGGTCCGTCATCTGCGCGTCGGAGAGACGCTTCAGGTCGCGCGGCGACGTGATGCTCGAGAGCAGACTCACGGGCGCTCCTTTCGTGGGGCTGTCGGCCCACTCTATGCGCGTGACCCGACAACGGACGGGAGGCGCGGTGCCAGCTGGCACCGCGCCTCCTGTCCGTCGGACGGGTGCGTCAGACGAGCGACCGCAGCACGTACTGCAGGATGCCGCCGTTGCGGTAGTAGTCCGCCTCACCCGGGGTGTCGATGCGGACGACCGCGTCGAACTCGATCGTCTCCTTGCCGGCGGGCGAGTGCTCGCTCGGCGCAGCCGTGACGTGCACCGTCTTGGGCGTACGGCCCTCGTTCAGCTCGGTCAGGCCGGAGATCGAGACGACCTCGGTGCCGTCGAGCCCGAGGGACTCGACCGACTCGCCGGCGGGGAACTGCAGCGGCACGACGCCCATGCCGATGAGGTTCGAGCGGTGGATGCGCTCGAAGCTCTCGGTGATGACCGCGCGGACGCCGAGCAGGTTCGTGCCCTTCGCCGCCCAGTCGCGGGACGAACCGGAGCCGTACTCCTTGCCACCGAAGATGACGAGCGGGATGCCCTGCTCCTGGTAGTGCTGCGATGCGTCGTAGATGAACGACTGCGCACCGTCCGGCGTCGTGAAGTCGCGGGTGTAGCCGCCCTCCACGCCGTCGAGGAGCTGGTTGCGGAGGCGGATGTTCGCGAACGTGCCGCGGATCATGACCTCGTGGTTGCCGCGACGCGAGCCGTAGGAGTTGAAGTCCTTGCGGTCGACGCCGTGCTCGGCGAGGTACTTGCCCGCCGGGCTGTCGGCCTTGATCGACCCGGCCGGCGAGATGTGGTCGGTCGTGACCGAGTCGCCGAGCTTCGCGAGCACCCGGGCGCCGGAGATGTCCGACACCGCGTCGGGCTGCATGGTCATGCCCTCGAAGTACGGGGGCTTCCGCACGTAGGTCGACTCGGTGTCCCACTCGAACGTGTCGCCCGTCGGGGTCGGCAGGTTCTTCCAGCGGTCGTCGCCCTCGAACACGGAGCCGTACTCGTGGGTGAACATCTCGGTGTCGATCGACGCGTCGATGACCTGCTGGACCTCGACCGCGTCGGGCCAGATGTCCTGCAGGAAGACGTCCTTGCCGTCCTGGTCCTGCCCGAGGGCGTCCTTGTCGAAGTCGAAGTGCATCGACCCGGCGAGGGCGTACGCGATGACCAGCGGCGGGGAGGCCAGGTAGTTCATCTTCACGTCGGGGTTGATGCGCCCCTCGAAGTTGCGGTTGCCCGAGAGCACCGCGGTGACGGCGAGGTCGTTGTCCTGCACGGCCTGCGAGATCTCCTCCGGCAGCGGGCCCGAGTTGCCGATGCAGGTGGTGCAGCCGTAGCCGACCGTGTAGAAGCCGAGCTGCTCGAGGTAGGTCGTGAGACCGGCCTTCTCGTAGTAGTCCGTGACCACCTTCGACCCCGGCGCGAGCGTGGTCTTGACCCACGGCTTCGCGGTAAGGCCCTTCTTCGCGGCGTTCCGGGCAAGGATGCCGGCGGCCATCATGACCGACGGGTTCGACGTGTTCGTGCACGACGTGATCGCGGCGATCGCGACGGCACCGTGGTCGATCGTGAACGGGTCGGCCCCGTCCATCGCGACCTTCGTCGGCTGCGAGGCCGTCGACGGGGCGCTCGAGACGTAGACGTGCTCGTGCAGCGCGGTGTCCTCGTTCGTGGAACCGGCGGCGATCGGGTCGGAGGCGGGGAAGGTCTCCTCCACCGCGTCGTCGAGGTCGGTCTGCTCGCTCGGCGTCGTGTAGTTGCCGAGGTCGACCTCGAACTGGGTCTTCGCCTTCGAGAGCTCGATGCGGTCCTGGGGGCGCTTCGGGCCGGAGATCGACGGGACGACCGTCGAGAGGTCGAGCTCCATGTACTCCGAGTAGTTCGGCTCGACCGCAGCGTCGTGCCAGAGGCCCTGGGTCTTGGCGTAGGCCTCGACGAGCGCGATCTGGTCCTCGGAGCGGCCGGTGAGGCGGAGGTAGTCGAGCGTCACGTCGTCGACCGGGAACATCGCCGCCGTGGAGCCGAACTCCGGCGACATGTTGCCGATGGTGGCGCGGTTCGCGAGCGGGACCTCGCCGACGCCCTCGCCGTAGAACTCGACGAACTTGCCGACGACGCCGTGCTTGCGGAGCTCCTGCGTGATGGTGAGCACCACGTCGGTCGCGGTCACGCCGGCCGGGATCGACCCGGACAGCTTGAAGCCGACGACCTTCGGGATGAGCATCGACACCGGCTGCCCGAGCATCGCCGCCTCGGCCTCGATGCCGCCGACGCCCCAGCCGAGCACGCCGAGCCCGTTCACCATCGTGGTGTGCGAGTCGGTGCCGACGAGGGTGTCCGGGTAGGCGTAGGTCTCGCCGTCGAAGTCACGCGTGTAGGTGACCTTCGCCAGGTACTCGATGTTGACCTGGTGCACGATGCCGGTTCCGGGCGGGACGACCTTGAAGTCCTCGAACGCGGTCTGGCCCCAGCGGAGGAACTGGTAGCGCTCACCGTTCCGCTCGTACTCGAGGTCGGTGTTGCGCTGGAGTGCGTCCTCGCGACCGAAGAGGTCGGCGATGACGGAGTGGTCGATGACCATCTCGGCCGGCGACAGCGGGTTGATCTTGTTCGGGTCGCCGCCGATCTCGGCCATCGCCTCGCGCATGGTGGCGAGGTCGACGATGCACGGGACGCCGGTGAAGTCCTGCATGACCACGCGGGCCGGCGAGAACTGGATCTCGGTGTCCGGCTCGGCGTCGGGCTGCCACGACCCGAGGGCGCGGATCTGGTCCTCGGTGACGTTCTTGCCGTCCTCGGTGCGGAGGAGGTTCTCGAGCAGCACCTTCAGGCTGTACGGGAGCTTCTCGTGCCCGGGCACCGTGTCGATCCGGTGGATCGCGTAGTCGACACCCCCAACCGACAGCGTGTCCTTCGAGCCGAAGCTGTTGACTGCAGCCACTGTGCCGCCTCCCTGGTTGATCGGTGTGCCCCCATCCAAGCGGGGCGCGAGGCGTCCCACCAGCAAGGCAAACCTAAACCCGCCAGCCCGGGAAGGGCCGCGGGGAATTATCTCGATGTCGAGACAACTCTACACCCGGGTGGCGTCACCCTCGCGCTTGAACACCGTCCGGACGAGCAGCCAGGTCACCCAAAGAAGGGCGGCGTAGAGCGGGACGCCCGTGATGAGCTTGATGCCGGCGAGCAGTTCCACCTGGGCGGTCAGGTACAGCGGCACCTCGATGAGGAGCCGGATCGCGAAGAGTCCGACCCAGAGCCAGGTGGCAACGGTCAGAACACGGCGCTTCGCCGGGTCGCGACGCCAGTCCTGCGGGGTGCCGTCCTCGTTCGGCGGGAGCAGGAACCCGACGACCAGGCCGATGAGCGGCTGCCGGATGGCCAGCGTCACGAGCAGCCCGACGAGCCATACGGCGTTGATGACGATCCCAGGGATGAAGTTGCTCTCGGCCCGCCCGGTGATGAGCGCGAGGCCGGCGGAGATCGCCACGCCGAGGATCCCCGCGAGGCTCATCACGAGCGACTGGCGCTGCAGCAGGCGGAGCACCACGAACACGACGCCGATCGCGACCGGGATCAGGACGCTCGGGACGACCTCCTTCGTGATCGCGTAGACCACCAGGAACGCGAGCCCGGGCAGGACGGACTCGACCAGGCCGCGCACGCCGCCGATGGCCGCGACGAGGGCGTGCCCCGACGGCGCCTCGCCCGGCGCGACCTTGCCGAGCCCGGTGTTGGCGACGGCGGCACGCATCTGGTCGCTGAACGAGGGCAGCGCGTCGGGCGCGTCCGCGTCGGGACGGGTGGTGTCGTCGTGGTCCGGCACCGTGCCTCCTGGTTCGGGTCGCCGGTCAGATGGCCGACTGCGTCGACTTCGGCATGTGCAGCGGGATGAGGTCGCGCGGCGGCATCGGGGTGGTCCCGCGGACCACGACGACGCTGCGGAACAGGTCCTCGATCTCGGCCGCGTCGTCGGGCTGCTCGGCGGCCTTGCCGGCGATCACGCCGCGCAGGAACCAGCGCGGGCCGTCGACGCCGATGAACCGCGCGGGGCGGGCCCCGTCGGTGACGCCCGTGCCGTCGGAGACGACCGGGACCTGGGCGCGGAGCTCGGGGCCGAACGGACCGTCGACCTCGGACACGATGCCGCCCTGGCGCTCGATCTGCTCGGCGATCTGGGCGCGGATCTCGTGCCAGAGCCCGGTGGAGCGCGGTGCGGCGAACGGCTGCACCTGCAGCGTGGACTCGTCGTAGTCGAGCCCGACCGCGACGACGCGCTGCGAGCCCTCCTCCACTTCGAGCCGCAGGTGGAGCCCCTCGCGCGGGAGGACCTTCACACCGCCGAGGTCGACGTACGGACGGACCAGGTTCGCCTCGGTCTCGTCGTGCGGGCCGCTCTCGGCACGGTCCTCGGGCGCGGACTTGTCGGTCGGCGCGACGGCGTCCACCTCGTCGAGGTCGGCGTCGGCGTCGATCGCGATGTCGACCTCCGGCGTCGTCTCGGCCAACTCGACCTCGTCGGCGACGGCGTCCGCCACCTCGACCTCGTCACGCTTGCGTCGGCCGAACTTCATGCGCGCGTTCCTTCCTGAGCGTTGTCCGCGGCGCCGCTGACGGCACCGCTCCGGTCACCGTAGCCCGACGAGCCGAACCCGCCCTGGCCGCGGACACTGTCGGGCAGCTCGTCGACGCGGGTGAACGACACGCGCGGGACCGGCATGACGATCATCTGGGCGATGCGGTCGCCGACGTGCACCTCGTGCGCGGCGGCCTGGTCGGTGTTGAGCAGCGCGACCTTGATCTCGCCGCGGTACCCGGCGTCGACGGTGCCGGGCGCGTTCACGATCGTGATGCCGTGCTTCGCGGCGAGACCGCTGCGCGGGACCACGAACGCGGCGTACCCGTCCGGCAGCGCGATCTTCAGGCCCGTGCCCACGAGCCGACGCTCGCCGGGCTGCAGGACGAACGCCTCGGTCGAGACGAGGTCCGCACCGGCGTCACCGGGGTGGGCGTATCCGGGAGCGTTCTCCCCGGTCCAGAGCACGTCGACTGGTTCGGTCACGTGTCGAGGGTAGTGCAGACCGTGACCGTTCCGTGACCTGCCCGGACTCGTGGTCGAATGGTGTCGTGACCCTGTACCGCGAACGACTGTGGGCTCCGCCCGTCCTCTACCTGGCGACGGCGCTCGTCATCCCCGCCAGCCTCCTCGTGTTCCTGCCGATCAGCGTGCTCGCCGGCGTCCTCGTGGCGGTCGGCATGTACCTCGGCGTGCTCGTGCTGCTCTGGGTGCTGGCTCCGACCATCGAGGTCACGGAGACCGAGTTCCGCGCCGGTCGGGCGCACCTCCCGCGGACGCTCGTGGGCGAGGTCGAGGGCTACGAGGGCGCCGAGGCCACCACGCAACGCGGGCCGAAGCTCGACGCCCGCGCCTGGACGCTCTTCCGCGGCTACGTGCGCGGGGTCGTCAAGGTCGAGGTGCAGGACCCCGCGGACCCGACGCCCTACTGGCTGGTCAGCGTCCGCAACCCGTCGGCCGTCGTCGCCGCCCTGCGGTCCTGAGTCCCCACCTGCGATCCAGGAGGCGCGGTGCGGGCCCGCCCCGCGCCTCCTGTCCGGCAGGGCGCGCGTCCGAACGCCCAGCGCATGCAGAACGGCCCGTCACCTCGCGGTGACGGGCCGTTCTGGTTTCGTGCGTTCCCTAGAGCGCCGCGCACTCCGCGCAGACCGGGCCGAGCTTCGACTCGTGGTCGAGCTGCGAGCGGTGCTTCACGAGGAAGCACTCGACGCAGGTGAACTCGTCGACCTGGGGCGGGAGCACGACGACGTCGAGGTCGACGTCGCTGAGGTCCTGTCCGGCGAGCTCGAAGCTGCCGGGGTTGTCGGAATCATCGTCGACGACCCCCGACATCTTGTCGGGAACGCGCTCCTTGAGGGCCTCGATCGACTCCGAGTCGGAGTTGTCGTCGGTCTTCCGGGGGGCGTCGTAATCGGTGGCCATGCCCATCCATTTCTCGTATCGAGAGGTCGTCGCCGGTGATCGGCGGCGACAGTTTGCACCACGTCTCGCCAGAGCGCAAACCGAAGTCTCCGGCGGGTCGTTCTGGCGCTGCAACCCGTGTGCCCGCCCGTCCATTCCCGCTGTCCGGAAACGCTCGCACGGGAGTCCACGGCACGCCCGTGCGCCTCCGCGGGATCGGGTCCGGACGGCTGCATACTCACGGGGTACGAGGCACGACCGTACGCGACGCTCGGAAGGCGGAACCATGCAAGACGTGAGAGTCATCGGGGTGGAGTCCGGGGCACTCCTGCTCGCGACCGACGGCGGGACCGAGTTCCGACTGCCCGTCACCTCGTCGCTGCCCGGTCAGGTCCGGCAGGCGAACCCCGAGTCCGGTCCGCACAAGCGCGTGTCCCCCAAGGACGTGCAGGCGCGGATCCGCGGCGGTGCCGACGCAGCCGAGGTCGCCCTGGCGCTCGACGTCGACGTCGAGTACGTGCGGCGCTTCGAGGGCCCCGTCCTCGCCGAGCGTGCCTTCATCCTCGACGCCGCGCACCGCGTGCCGGTCACCCCGGTCGACGACGAGTCGCCCGACACCTTCGGCGAGGCGATCACCGCCAAGCTCGAGGCGGGCGAGGCCAGCGGGATCGCCTGGGCGTCGTGGAAGCACGTCGAGAGCGGCTGGCAGGTCCGCGTGCACTACACCGCCGCCGAGGTCGAGCACGACGCCCAGTGGCGCTTCGACCCGAAGACGTCGACGCTGACGCCGGACAACGGCGACGCGCACCGGCTCTCGCACACCGAGGACGAGGGCATCGCGCCGCGCCTCCGTGCGGTCGAGAACGACCACCAGGACACCGACGGGACGCGGTTCGACTCCGGCGCGTTCCGGGTCGACGAACCCGACGAGGACGTCACGAACCCCGAGGTGCAGGAGCGTCCGCTCCGCGCGCCGCTCCCCCGCATCGGAGCCGCCGTCGAGGAACGCGCCCCGGGCAACGAGACCGCCGACCTGCTCGAGGCGCTCCGCCGCCGTCGTGGCGAGCGCGAGGCCGCGGCCTTCGGCGAACAGCCGCAGGACGACGGACGACGGACCTCGATCAGCGTCGTCGACATCCCGCTGCAGGGGTTCGAGGACTCGTCGGACACCGCGCCGCAGCCGGACGCCCGACCCACCTCCGCCCCCGAGGCCGAGGCCGGGCGGCAGGACCGCAAGAAGCGGAACCGACGGTCGATGCCGAGCTGGGACGAGATCGTCTTCGGGACCCGGCCGGACGACGACCCGGCCTGATCCCCGGGCGCCATCGGGCTCGTGCTACTGCGCGAACGCCCCGGCGAGGCGCAGCGGCACCATGGTCTCCTCGTCGGTCATCGCACCGTGCTGGCCGACCATGCGCTTCGGTGACTCGCCGTCGCGCAGGGCCCGGTCGTCGTTGAACGCCCAGGACCCCCGTGCCACGAGCACGACGTCCCCGATGCGCGGGACGACCTCGTCCGAGACGGTGCCGAACCAGCCGGCGGCGATCGCCTCGTCACGGCTCGCGACGTACGCCTTCTTGCCGTAGCGCGCCCGGAACTGCCCGACGAGGGAGCGGACGTCGGTGCCCGGTGCGACCGTGAACTGCCGGCAGCGCGGGTCGCCGGCGACCCCGACGACGTCGGTCAGCAGGAGCGGGTCGAGCGCGATGTTCGCGTGGTCGGGGACGTCGAGCACGCCGTGGTCGGCCGTCACGACGATCCCGACGTCGGCGGCGGCACGGCCCTCGAGCCGAGCGAGTTCGCCGTCGAGGAGTTCGAGTGCCGCGGTCCACCGGTCGGACTGCCAGCCGTGCTTGTGCCCGATCGAGTCGAGCTCTGGGACGTAGAGGTACACGAGCGAGCGACCCGTTGCGGTCTCGGCGAGGGCGGCGTCGACGCGCTGCGGGATCGAGTCGGCCGGGACGTAGCGCGCCCCGCCGAGGACGTTCGCGGTCATCCCCGAGGAGCGGTACCGGGCGGGTCCGACCACCACGGGGTCGACGCCGAGCGCCGGCGCCTCGGTGAACAGCGTGCGGGCGAGGAACCAGTCTTTCGGGACCTCGTCGTCCCAGCCGCTCAGCAGGTTCATCACCCGGCCGGTGTCGGGGTTCCAGCCGCTGTACCCGACCACGCCGTGGGTGCCGGGCGACCGACCGGTCGTCAGCGTGCTCAGTGCGGCCGCCGTCGTCGTCGGGAAGCCGCTGCGCAGTCGCTTCTTGCCCGCGGCGAGCCAGCGGGCGTGTCCGGCGCGCGCTGCCAGCGCGCCGGCACCGAGGCCGTCGACCAGCACGACGATCGCGGAACGGGCGGGGCGGAGGGTGATCCGCGCCTCCAGTCCGGTGGAACGCAACCAGGCGTCGTCCGCAGCGCCGAGCGCGACGAGGCAACTCGGGAAGACGTCGGCGAGGTTCGCGGTGGCGTCGGGGGCCGTCGGTACGCTTGTTCCCATCTTCCCCAGTCTCGCAGAAGGGTGCCATGGCACGCACGGAAGCAGTCGGCCTGCCCGACGGTGAACGCATCGAGGACGTCGACGTCTCCGAGGAGATGCAGGGCTCCTTCCTCGAGTACGCGTACTCCGTCATCTACTCACGGGCACTCCCCGACGCACGCGACGGCCTGAAGCCCGTGCAGCGGCGCATCCTCTACCAGATGGCCGAGATGGGGCTCCGGCCCGACCGCGGCCACGTGAAGAGCGCCCGCGTCACCGGCGAGGTGATGGGCAAGCTGCACCCGCACGGCGACGGCGCGATCTACGACGCCCTGGTGCGCATGGCGCAGCCGTTCACGATGCGCGTGCCGCTCGTCGACGGACACGGCAACTTCGGCTCGCTCGACGACGGACCCGCGGCCGCCCGGTACACCGAGGCCCGCCTCGCCGAACCGTCGATGGCCATGACCGAGGGCCTGGGCGAGGACGTCGTCGACTTCGTCCCGAACTACGACAACCAGATCATGCAGCCGGGCGTGCTGCCCGCGGCGTTCCCGAACCTGCTCGTCAACGGCGCGTCGGGCATCGCGGTCGGCATGGCGACGAACATGGCGCCGCACAACCTCGGCGAGGTGGTCGAGGCCGCGAAGCACCTGCTCATGAACCCGCAGGCGACGCTCGACGAACTGATGGAGTTCGTGCCGGGCCCCGACCTGCCGTCCGGCGGCACGATCGTCGGGCTCTCCGGCGTGCGCGACGCCTACGCCAGCGGCCGCGGCTCGTTCCGGACGCGCGCGAAGGTGAGCGTCGAGAACCTCACCCCGCGCAAGGTCGGCCTCGTGGTCACCGAGCTGCCGTACCTGGTCGGCCCGGAGCGCGTGATCGAGAAGATCAAGGACGGCGTCCAGTCGAAGAAGCTCGTCGGCATCTCCGACGTGAACGACCTGACCGACCGCAACCACGGGCTCCGGCTCGTCATCGGCATCAAGAGCGGCTTCAACCCGACCGCCGTGCTCGAGCAGCTGTACAAGCACACCCCGCTCGAGGACGGCTTCGGCATCAACAACGTCGCGCTGGTCGGCGGATCGCCCAAGACCCTCGGGCTGCGCGAGCTGCTCGACGTCTACGTGCAGCACCGGCTCTCGGTCGTCACACGTCGGTCGCAGTACCGCCTCGCACGCAAGAAGGAGCGACTGCACCTGGTCGAGGGGCTGCTGATCGCGATCCTCGACATCGACGAGGTCATCGAGGTCATCCGCTCCTCGGACGACTCCGAGGCGGCGCGCTCCCGCCTGCAAACGGTGTTCGACCTGTCCGAGGTGCAGGCCGAGTACATCCTCGAACTGCGGCTCCGGCGCCTGACGAAGTTCTCACGCCTCGAGCTCGAGGGCGAGCGCGACCAGCTGCTCGCCGACATCGCCGCGCTCGAGGAACTGCTCGCGTCCGACGAGCGGCTCCGTGCCCAGGTCGCGCTCGAGCTCACCGAGGTGTCCGACCGGTTCGCGACGCCGCGCCGGACCCTGCTCACCGAGGCCGACGCCCCCGTCAAGGGTGGTCGCAAGGCCGCGGTCGACCCGGAGTCCCTGCAGATCGCCGACTCCCCGTGCCGCGTGCTGCTCTCGACCACCGGGCGGCTCATCCGGGTCGACATCCCGACGTCCGAGCTCGGCATCGTCCGGGTGCCGAAGCGGTCCAAGCACGACGCCGTCCGCTCGTCGATCGTCAGTTCGGTGCGCGGGCAGGTCGGGGCGCTCACCTCGACCGGGCGCGTGATCCGGCTCTCCCCCGTCGACGTCCCCGCCGTGCCGCCCGCCGCGGTCCGGCTCGACGCCGGCGTCCGCGTGACGGACTTCCTCGGCATCGCCCGCGGCGAGACCGTGGTCGCCCTCGTCGACCTCTCCGGCGCCTCGTCGGACTCGCTCGCCATCGGCACCGTGCAGGGCGTCGTGAAGCGCGTCGTGCCCGGAGCCTGGCCGGACAAGCCCGAGTTCCCCGCCATCGGGCTGAAGCCCGGCGACGCGGTCGTCGGTGCCGCCCAGGCGCCCGAGTCGGACGACCTCGTGTTCATCACCTCGAACGCGCAGCTGCTGCGGTTCCCCGCGTCCGGCGTCCGTGCGCAGGGCCTCCCCGCCGGTGGGGTCGCCGGCGTGGCCCTCGCCGCGGGTGCCTCGGCGATCTGGTTCGGATCCGTCGCCCGCTCCGACGACGCCGTGGTCGCGACGGTCTCGGCGTCGTCCTCGGCCCTGCCCGGCACCGACACCGGCCGCGCCAAGGTCTCGGCCCTGTCGGAGTTCCCGGCGAAGGGCCGTGCGACCCAGGGTGTGCGGGCGCACGCGTTCCTCAAGGGCGAGGACGGCCTGACGGTGGCGTGGGCGGGCATCGCTCCCCCGCACGCGGTCGGGTCGGACGGCGCTGCCCGGACGCTGCCGGACTGGCTGTCGAAGCGCGACGGGTCGGGAGCGCCGCTCGACGCCGTGATCGACTCGATCGGTGGGAGTGCGGCGGCGCTCGACGGCACCGCCGGCGAGGCGTAGGCGCGCGGGCGCGACCTTTCGCGCCAGCCGACAGTTCACGGGCCTTTCGCCGCGTGAACTGTCGCCCACCGCGTGAACACGCGCCTGCGCCGCGGCGGACGCCGAGACTCGGCCCCGCGGACAGTCCTCGCGCCGCCGCGGCGCGAAACCGTCCGCCCAGCCGAGACTCGCCCTCGCGCGGCCGCGCCGGCGGCGGCTTCTCGCGCCAGGCGACAATTCACGGGGCCCTCGCCGCGTGAACTGTCGCCCAGCGCGTGAGGACGCGCTGACGGCCGGACGGGAGGCGCGGGACGGCCCCGCACCGCGCCTCCCGTCCACCCATGGGGACGACCACCGCCCCGACCACCCGACCGCGCTGCGAACTCACGCGGCTGGCGACACGTCACGGCGCCAGCGCCGCGTGACGTGTCGCCAGGCGCGTGAGGTCGCGCCGCACCGCGGCGCCGAGACTCGGCCTGGCGGACAGAACTCGCGCCGCCGCGGCGCGAAACTGTCCGGTGAGGCGAGACTCGGCGGCGCCGCGCCGCGCGCGCCGCCGCCTACGCGTCGATACGGTCGCGGTCGAGGCCCTCGCCGGCGAGGATGAACTCCTTGCGCGGCGCCACGTCGTTGCCCATGAGCAGCTCGAAGACCTTCGCAGCACCCTCGGCATCGGTGATGTTCACCCGGCGCAGCGTCCGGTGCGTGCGGTCCATCGTGGTCTCCGCCAGCTGGTCGGCGTCCATCTCGCCGAGACCCTTGTACCGCTGGATCGGCTCCTGGTACTTCTTGCCCTGCTTCTCGAGCTTCTTCAGCACGGCCTGCAGCTCGGCCTCGGAGTAGGTGTACAGCGTGTCGTTCGCCTTGCCACGGTTCACCACAACGACCCGGTGCAGCGGCGGAACAGCAGCGAACACCCGACCCTGCTCGATCATCGGCCGCATGTACCGGAAGAACAGCGTGAGCAGGAGCGTCCGGATGTGGGCGCCGTCGACGTCGGCGTCGGACATGATGATGACCTTGCCGTAGCGGGCCTGGTCGATCTCGAACGTCCGGCCGGAGCCGGCGCCGATGACCTGGATGATCGAGGCGCACTCGGCGTTCGAGAGCATGTCCGACACGGACGCCTTCTGCACGTTGAGGATCTTGCCGCGGATCGGCAGCAGCGCCTGGTACTCGCTGTTGCGCGCGAGCTTGGCGGTGCCGAGCGCGGAGTCGCCCTCGACGATGAAGAGCTCGGTGCCCTCGGCGTCCTGCTTGCGGCAGTCGGCGAGCTTCGTCGGCAGCGAGGAGTTCTCGAGCGCGTTCTTCCGGCGCTGGGTCTCCTTGTGCGCCCGGGCCGAGATGCGCGTCTTCATCTCGGCGACGACCTTCTCGAGCAGGGTCGCCGCCTGGGCCTTCTCGGTGCGCTGCGTCGACGTGAGGATCTCGGTGAGGCGCTTCGACACGACCTGGTCGACGATCTTCCGGACCGCCGGGGTGCCGAGGACCTCCTTCGTCTGGCCTTCGAACTGCGGCTCGGGCAGGCGGACGGTGAGCACCGCGGTCATACCGGCGAGCACGTCGTCCTTCTCGAGCTTGTCCTGCCCGACCTTGAGCTTGCGGGCGTTCGCCTCGACCTGGGCGCGCACGGCCTTGACCACGCCGGACTCGAAGCCGGCCTGGTGCGTGCCGCCCTTTGGCGTCGCGATGATGTTGACGAAGCTGCGGAACACCGTCTCGTAGCCGCTGCCCCATCGCAGCGCGAGGTCGACCTCGCATTCACGCGAAACCGAGGTCGACACCATGTGGCCCTTGTCGTCGAGCATCGGCACGGTCTCGGTGAAGGTGCCGGTCCCCTGGATCCGCCAGACGTCGGTGACGGCGGAGTCGAGGGCGAGGTGCTCGACGAACTCACCGATCCCGCCCTCGTACCGGAAGCGCTCGACGACGGGACCGGGCTCGACAGGAGTGCCCGTGGCCTCCGCCCGCGCGGCCGCTGCCTCGATCGAGGCGGGCCGCGCATCCGTGATGGTGATGCCGAGCCCGGGCACGAGGAAGGCCGTCTGGCGCGCCCGGCTGACGAGGTCGCTGGTGCTGAACTTCGCGTCGGAGGTGAAGATCTGCCGGTCGGCCCAGTACCGCACGCGGGACCCGGTCACGCCCTTCTTCACCTTGCCGGCGACGCGCAACTCGCTGCCGGAGGTGAAGGGGGTGAACGGCGCGTCCGGCCCGTCGCCGGCGAACGTGCCCGGCTCGCCGCGGTGGAACGACATCGCGTAGGTCTTGCCGCCGCGGTCGACCTCGACGTCGAGGCGCTCCGACAGCGCGTTCACGACCGAGGCACCGACACCGTGCAGCCCACCGGACGCGGCGTACGACCCGGAGCCGAACTTGCCACCGGCGTGGAGCTTCGTGAACACCACCTCGACCCCGGTCAGACCGGTCTTCGGCTCGACGTCGACGGGGATGCCACGAGCGGTGTCGCGGACCTCGACCGAACCGTCGGGGTGCAGCAACACGCCGATCTCGTCACCGTGCCCGGCGAGGGCTTCGTCGACGGAGTTGTCGATGATCTCCCACAGGCAGTGCATGAGCCCGCGGGAGTCCGTCGACCCGATGTACATGCCCGGACGCTTGCGGACCGCCTCGAGCCCTTCGAGGACGGAGAGATGGCGTGCAGAGTAGTCGGAGCTCACCTTCCGATGCTAGCGATCCGCACCGACACCACCGCGCGGACACTCGGACTGGGGACAGCCGATCCGCGCTGAGCGAAACGGGCGATCACAATGCGCCACTCTCAGGCATCACGTGTTGAAATAGGTGGACCAAGCCGCACCACCTGCGATCCGTGAGGAGCACAGCAATGACCCAGACCGTGCAGGACCTCTCCATCGACGAAGTCAGCAGCCACCAGCTCACCGCTGCCGACCGTTGCGACAGCTGCGGCGCGCAGGCGTACATCCGGGCCACCATGGCCAGCGGTGAGCTGTACTTCTGTGCGCACCACGGCGCCGAGTTCAAGGACAAGCTCGCGGCGACCGCCATCGATTGGCACGACGAGAGCAGCCGACTCTACGAGTCGAAGTAGCGCGCACAGACGCGAGCGCTGAACACACAGGAGGCGCGGTGCCAGCTGGCACCGCCCCTCCCGTCTGTCTGCGGTCGGGTCAGGCGATCCGCCTGAACGCCTTTTCGACCTAGCGGTCGACGGATACCCGCGCTTTGCGCGCGG
>NZ_JABXGF010000047.1:0-26293 GCF_025407985.1 Curtobacterium sp. C2H10
CGGGTGCGCTGCCGGGGCGCTCGGTGTGGGCACGGCCGGGGCTGCCGGAGCGGCGGGCACGACGGCCGTCCGGACCGGGGCGACGACACCGTCGACGACGTGCCCGACCCCACCGGCGACGCCCTGGACGGTGTCGCCGAGGCCGTCGACGACCCCGCCGACCAGCCCGCGCTGCTGCGACGGGTGGGTCGGCAGCGTCTGCTGGGCGGGCGCGGGGGCCGCCGCGGCCGGACGAGCGCCGAGCACCAACGAGAGCAGCACGAGGGCAGCGGCGATGCCGACGCCGAACACGACGTACCGGATCATCGCGCGCCAGGGTGCGCGCAACGGCTGGTCCATGCGCTCACCTCCTGATCTCGGCTGCGCACGTAGAGTGGTTGTCCGGCAATGTACGCCGCTCCGTTCCGGAACGCACCCTGTTTCGGAAGAAATCGTCAGGAAAGGCCGGTCTTGGTCTCGATCTTCAACGCCCCGACGCGCAACCTGGACGTCGTCACCCTGCACGAGATCCTGCGACTCCGGCAGGACGTGTTCGTGGTGGAGCAGGCAGCCGCCTACCCGGACATCGACGGGCGCGACCTCGAGCCCGGCACGCTGCAGTTCTGGGCGGGGCAGGGCTCGGTCGACGCCACGCTCCGGCTCCTCCGCGAGGACGACGGCACCGAGCGCATCGGCCGCGTCGCCACCGCGAAGGCCGCCAGGGGGCAGGGGCTGTCGTCGCTGCTGATGGAGGCCGCGATCGCCGAGGCACGCTCCCCGCGCATCGCGATCGACGCCCAGGCGCACCTCGAGCAGTGGTACGCCCGGTTCGGGTTCGTGCGTTCGGGCGAGGACTTCAACGAGGACGGGATCCCCCACCTCCCGATGACCCGCACGCGCTGAGTCAGGCCCGCCAGCGCCGGAGCTCGTCGAACGACCGCCCCTGCTGTGCACGGTCGGCGACGAGCCGTTCGAACACGATGTTCGTCTGCGTCGTCGCCACCGAGGGGTCGCCGCTGAGCTCGTCGGCCACGAAGTCGCGGAGCTGCTCGGTGGACGTGCACGCGATGTGCACGAGGAAGTCCTTGTCGCCGGCCAGGAACGACACGTCCTGCACGACGGGCACCCGGAGCAGCCGCTTCGCGAAGTCGCGGAGCTCGTGGCGCGCTGCGGCGTGCACCCGGACCGAGACCATCGCCTCGATCGCGAAGCCGAGCCGTGCGACGTCCACGTCGGCCCGGTAGCCACGGATGACCCCGGCGTCCTCGAGTGCACGGACGCGCGTCAGGCACGTCGACGGGGCGATGCCGACCGCAGCGGCGAGGCGGTTGTTCGGGATCCGGGCGTCGGCGGCGAGGGTCCAGAGGATCCGCTCGTCGACCTCGTCGAGGCGCGGCGCGGGATCGGGGCGACGGACGTGGCGATCGGACACGGCTCGACGCTACCGCGGCCCGGCGAGGAGCTGCCGCAGGACCCCGGTGAGCGCGTCCGAGACCGCCTGGTGGTCGGCCGACGCGAGCGGCTCGACCTTCGTGGACGTCCGGAGCATCGTCATGCCGAGCACCACCGCCAGGGCGATCTCGGCGCGGAGGAGCAGGTCGTCGGTGACCTCGTCGTGGACGGCCCCGGCGAGTCGTTCGGCGTAGCGGCGCAGTGTCTCGCGGCGGATGGCGTCCGCGCCGTCGTCCCCCGAGGAGCGCAGCAGCAGCATGAGCTGGAGCGAGTCGTCGTCGGTCGGGGACCGGACGGCGTGCTCGATCATGCCGGCGAGGGACCGCTCGAGGTCCGGCACGGGCCGCTCCTCGGCGCCGAGGTCGCGGGCGACGCGGTCGAGACACTCCCGGAAGAGCCCCTCCTTCGACACGAAGTACCGGTTGATCAGGGCGACGTTCACGCCGGCGTCCGCGGCGATGTCGCGCACGGTGGTGGCCCGGTAGCCGTCGAAGGCGAACCGACGTCGTGCGGCCTGCACGAGAAGTCGGCGGGTTGCCTCGGCGTCCTTGCTCATGCTCCGAGCGTAGCGGTTCGGGGACTGATGTAAGCAAGTGTTGACATCCGCCTGGAACCGCGTACCCTCGTCAAGTCAGCAACTGTTTACATCCGAGCGTACGGAGCACGATGACCGAGACCATGGAGACCCCGCGGACCGGGTCCCACCCCACCACCGGTGCGCGCCGACCGAACAGCACGGCGATCATCGTCTACCTGTCGCTCGGCGGCCTGTCCTTCGCCGTCCTGCAGTCGCTCGTCGCACCGGCGCTGTCGACCATCGGACAGGACCTCGGCGCCTCCACGAGCGCGACGAGCTGGGTGCTCACGGCGTACCTGCTCTCGGCGTCGGTGCTCACGCCGATCCTCGGCCGGCTCGGGGACATGGTCGGCAAGCGCAAGGTGCTCATCGTCGTCCTGTCGATCCTCCTCGCCGGCGCCGTCCTCGCCGCTCTCGCACCGAACCTCGGCACGCTGATCGTCGGTCGCGCGCTCCAGGGTGCCGCCGGTGCCGTGATGCCGCTGTCGATCGGCATCGTCCGCGACGAGCTCCCGAAGGAGAAGGTCAGCGTCACGATCGGCCTGCTGTCGGCGATCTTCGGCATCGGCGCGGGCGTCGGGATCGTCGCCGCGGGCCCGATCGTCGAACACCTCTCGTGGCACTGGCTGTTCTGGCTCCCCGCCGTGCTCGTCGTCATCGCTCTGCTCGGCGCGGTCTTCGGCATGCCCGAGTCCCCGGTCCGGAAGCCCGGTCGCCTGGACATGCTCGGCACCGGTGTGCTCGCGGTCTCCCTGGTCGCGATCCTGCTGGCGATCAGCGAGGGCGAGACCTGGGGTTGGGGCGACGGCAAGACCGTCGGTCTGCTGATCCTCGGCGCGGTCGCACTCGTCGCCTTCGTGCTCGTCGAGCTCCGCGTCGCCGAACCGCTCATCGACGTCCGGCTGTTCGCGGTCCGCGGCGTCTGGACGGCCCACGTGGTCGCGCTCGTCTTCGGCTTCGCGATGTTCGGCACGTTCGTCCTCGTCCCGACGCTCCTCCAGCTCCCGACCGCCGTCGGGTACGGGTTCGGCAAGGACGTGACCGAGGCCGGGCTCTTCCTGCTCCCGACCGTCGTCATGATGATCATCGCCGGGCCGATCGCCGGCATCCTCGTCCGCAAGGTCGGCCCGAAGCCGCCGATGCTGCTCGGTGGGGTCGCCATCGTCGCCGCGTTCCTCATCCCCGCGATCTCGCACGCCGCGATCGCCGAGGTCGTCGTGTCCGGCGTCCTGACGGGCATCGGCATCGGCCTCGCCCTCGCCGCGTGCTCGAACGCGATCATCGAGAGCGTCCCCGCGAACCAGACCGGCGAGGCCATCAGCGCCAACACCGTCG
This sequence comes from Curtobacterium sp. C2H10, assembly GCF_025407985.1. Lineage (NCBI taxonomy): Bacteria > Bacillati > Actinomycetota > Actinomycetes > Micrococcales > Microbacteriaceae > Curtobacterium > Curtobacterium sp. C2H10. The sequence continues at coordinate 3,344 of NZ_JABXGF010000047.1, forward strand.
TCCGCACGATCGGCTCCAGCGTCGGAACCGCGGTCATCGCGGCGCTGATCACGTCCCACACCACCGCGCAGGGGCTGCCGACCGACGACGCGTTCACGATCGGGTTCTGGGCGTGCACGGGCGTGGCCGTCCTCGCGGTCCTGGCCGCCGTCGCGGCGCCGTCGATGCGCGCGCGGCGGGCCGCTGCCGCCGCACGCGGGATCGACGACCTGGACGAGATCGCGTCCTAGCGCACCACGGCGGTCGAGACCCGACCGTCTCCGGAGGCCCGGCCCGCGTCGACGACGCGAGCCGGGCCTCCAGTCCGTCACCCGCTCGTCCCCGCGGCGGACGCGCCGAAGCCCGTGTTCTTCTCGGCGCGTGACCGTTCCGGTTCGCGATCCCCGGCATCCGCGAACCAGAACGGTCACGCGCCGGACGGAACCTGCTCGTCGCCGGCGGTCCTGGGAACCCGCCGAGCATGCGCGTCGCAGGCGTGACGACTCCCGTCCCCGACGCGTCACCCTGGTGGGTGCGGACGACCGCGCCCGAGGAACAGGAGACACCATGAGCACCGACCACGACGACACCACGACCGGCAAGCCGTCCTTCCGTGACACCGTCACCGCCGGGCTCGTGCAGAAGGCGCTCGAGCCGGTGCTCCGCGCCGTCCGCGACGAGGTCGCATCGGCACGACGCGAGATCGGCGACCGCGTCAGCGGCGCGAAGACGGGGCTCGTGCTCACCGGTGTCGCGGTGGCGTTCGCGCTGACGACCCTCGTCCTGCTCGCCGGCTTCGTGGTGGTGCTGCTCGCGCTCGTGCTCCCGCTCTGGGCAGCGACCGGCATCACGCTCGTCGTGTTCGGCGTCGTCACCGCGGTCCTCGCGGTCGTCGGCATCGCCGGCATCCGTCGGGGTGTGCCGCCGGTGCCGTCCGACACGATCCACGAGGTGCAGGAGCGGGTCGCGAACCGCTGACTACATCGCGAGCGTCATGCCGACGACGGCGACCGTCATCGCGAAGACCTCGCCGCTCCGGACGGCACGCCGGTCCTCTCGCGCCCACTCGTGGCGGAGCAGCCACCCGCTGAACGCGGCGTAGCCGATCACTCCGGCGCCGAGCACCGCGGTCAGGGCGATGCCGTGGCCCGCGTGTCCGTCGGCGATGCCCGTGGCGTGCCCCATCAGGAGCATCCCGGACATCACGACCGCCGACAGCGCCCGGTGGACGTCCATCGGCTCGGCACGGCGACCGTCGGCGCGGCGCCGCCGCATGACGGGCAGCGGCGCGAGGAGCAGGAGCACGGTGGCGGCGAGGAGCGTCCACACCGCTCCGGCGTGCACGACGGGCATGAGCATCGCGACGAGCATCACCGCCGCGGGGACGATCACGCCCGGGCGAGGCCGGTACCGGTCCCCCACGATGCAGCACACCGACGCGAACTGCGGCACGACGAGCATGGCGTCGGCGACGGTCTCGTGCACGGGGTGTCCTCGGGCGGCGGGGTGGTGCGGGTCGGGGTCAGTCCTCGGTGCGGCCAGCGGCCTTCGCGGCACGCTCCTGCTTCACGCGGGCGTTCTCGGCGTGCACCGCGGCCTGCGTCGCGCGCTCGCGGACGAGCCACTCGGGCTTCTGCTCGAGCAGCGTCTTGATCTCCGCCGTGGTGAGCGGTTCGTCGCTGCCCGCACGGGTCAGCCCCGAGATCGACACGCCGAGCTTCTGCGCCACGACGGGTCGCGGGTGCGGTCCGTCGCGACGGAGGTCCTCGAGCCAGGTCGGGGGGTCCGTGCGGAGTTCGTCGAACGCGGTCCGGCTGATCGGCGCGTCCCGGAAGGTCTCCGGGGCGGCCGCCAGCAGGATGCCGAGCTTCTTCGCGGCCGTCTCGGGCTTCATGGTCTGTTCCTGCGCCATGGACACAAGGGTACGGCCCCTATGCTCGGTTGCATGACCGCGGCACTCACCATCGCCTTCGTGCCGGGGGTGTCCCCCGCGAAGTGGGCCCGCGTCTGGCGCGAGCGCTTCCCCACGACCGAGCTCCGACTCCGCCCGATCGGAGCGGACGAGGTCGACGACGCACTCGCCGGCGAGGCCGACATGGTGTTCGCCCGGGTCCCCGTCTCCGACGCGCACAACGCCATCCCGCTCTGGACCGAGACCGCCGTCGTCGCGATGCCGAAGGACTCCCCACTCGCGGACCTCGCCGAGGTCGACCTCGCCGCGACGGACGTGCACGTCGTCGACCCCGGCCCGGTCCCGGAGGACGTCGACGCCACGCTCGCTCTGGTCGAGGCGAACGTCGGCGTGGCCGTCCTCCCCCAGTCCCTCTTCCGTGCCGCGAGCCGCAAGGAGCTCGTCAGCCGCACGCTCGCGGGCTCGCCCGGCACCCGGATCGTGCTCGTCTGGCGTTCCGAGGACGCCACCGAGACCACCGAGGAGTTCATCGGCGTGGTCCGCGGGCGCACCGCGAACAGTTCGCGGGGCGACCAGGACCAGCCAGGAGGCGCGGCTCCCGACCCGAAGGACGGGTCGCGTCCGGCGAAGGGCGGCGGCAAGGCCGCACCGTCGAACGCGAAGACGGTCGCCAAGCGCGGCGCCACCAAGGGCACCGGTGGCAAGAGCGGCGGCGGGAAGAACTCGACCGGTCGCGGGCGTGTGCAGCGCGGCATGAAGGGCAAGCCGAAGCGCGGGTCGAAGGGCAACCGGTGACCGACACGCACCTCGTCGCGATGCCGGCCGAGCGACTGCCCGGGTGGCTCGACCGCACGATGGCGGAGTACGTCGAGTCACGCATCCGGGCGGGCGAGACGCGAGAGCGCGCCGAGGCGAACAAGCAGCAGTCCCTCGACAAGTGGTTCCCCGACGGCACGCCGCTGCCCGAGCACTTCGTCTGGGACGTCCTCGACGATGCCGACGCCGTGGTCGGGTACCTCTGGATCGGCCCGTTCGCACCGGGCAGCACCGACTGGTGGGTCTTCGACGTCGAGATCGACGAGCCGCACCGACGCAGGGGGCACGCCCGCCGAGCGCTCGAGCAGGCGCACGAGGTCGCCCGCGCGAACGGCGCCCGGACCATCGGCCTGAACGTGTTCGGGTACAACACGGGCGCGCAGGACCTCTACGAGCGACTCGGCTACGGCGTCACCGCGACGCAGATGCAGCTCCCGCTCGACTGACTCAGCGCATCACGGCCGCAGCCGCCCGCGCCACCCGGTCACCACGTGCCGCTTCCGCTGCGGCACGCGCCTCGGTCACGATCCGGGTGTCCGCCCGGACGGCCGAACCCGCGTCGAACGGGGGCTGCGGGTCGTACTCGATCTGGAGCTGGATCGCCTCGGCTGCAGGCTGCCCGGCCAGTTCGGCCGCGAGCCAGAGCGCCATGTCGATGCCGGCGCTCACCCCGGCCGCGGTGACGACGGCCCCGTCGTCCACGACACGGTCGTCGACCGGCTGCGCACCGAACGCCGCGAGCATCGGCTTCGATGCCCAGTGCGTCGTCGCGCGCTTGCCGGCGAGCAACCCCGCCGCGCCGATGACGAACGCGCCGGTGCACACCGAGGTCACCCACGTGGCGCGCTCGGCCTCGCGCCGGACGAACGCGACCACCGCGGTGTCGAGCATCGCGTCGAAGGCGCCGTCGCCGCCGGGGACGACGAGCACGTCGGCCGGGCTGGCATCACCGATGGTCGTGGTCGGTACGAGCGACAGCCCGCAGTCGCTCGGTACCGGGTCGAGCGTCGCCGCGACGTACTCGACGCGTGCTCCCGGGACGCGGGACAGCACCTGCGCCGGCCCGGTCAGGTCGAGCTGCGTCAGGCCGGGGAACAACAGGAACGCGATCCGGATCTCGGCCGGGTCGTGCTCGGGGGTGCCGGCTCCGGGGTCGTCGGACGGCTCGGGCGTCGGCACCTCGGCGTCGAGGGGCACCTCCACCACCTCGGCCTCGACCGGGTGGACGGGGTGGACGCGCGGGTTCTCGGAGCTCATGCCGCGACCCTAGCCCTGCACCGTCGGCACCGTCGGGGTCAGCTCCAGACGCCGGAGGTCCCCCGGCGGTGGCTGCCGACGAGGTGCGTGTCGACGATGCCGAGCGCCTCCATCAGCGCGTACATCGTGGTGGGCCCGACGAAGGCGAAACCCCGCTTCCGGAGCGCCTTCGACAGTGCGACGGACTCGTCCGACTTCGTCGGGACGTCGGCGTACGTGACCGGCTCGGGCGTCGTCGCCGGCCGGAACGACCACACGAAGTCGGCCAGGCCGCCGTCCTCGCGCAGGGCGATCGTGGCGTTCGCGTTGGTGATCGTCGCGAGGATCTTCGCCCGGTTCCGCACGATGCCGGCGTCGGCCATGAGCCGTGCGACGTCGTCCTCGCCGAACGCCGCGACCGTGTCGGCGTCGAAGTCCGCGAACGCTGCCCGGAACGCCGGACGCTTCGCGAGGATCGTCCGCCACGACAGCCCGGACTGGAACGCCTCGAGCGACAGGCGTTCGAACACTCCGCGCTCGTCGCGCACGGGCATGCCCCACTCGGTGTCGTAGTAGTTCCGCAACAGCTCGTCACTCGACGCCCACACGGGCCGGGCGAGGCCGTCGTCACCCACGACGAGGTCGGACGGGGCAGCGGCGACGGGCTCGGAGCTCATGGCACCATCCTGGCCGTCGCCGCCGACACCCACCGCCGACACCCGTCGTCGCTCACTCGGCGGGCGGACCGTCCTGCGCTGCCTGCGGGTCCATCCACACGTACTCCCAGCGGTGCCCGTCGGGGTCGACGAAGCTCCGCTGGTACATGAACCCGAGGTCCATCTCGGGGCGGTCCTCGGAGCCACCGGCGGCGACCGCTGCGTCGACGATCCGGTGCACCTCGTCCTTGGAGTCGGCGCTGAGCGAGTTGATGACCTCGATCGTGTCGGCGTCGGCGATGGTCTTCGTGGTGAACTCCGCGAACTTGGCGTGGGTGAGCACCATGACGTAGATCGTGTCGCTCACCACGACGCACGCCGCGGTGTCGTCGCTGAACGCCGGGTTGATCGAGTAGCCGAGGGCCTCGTAGAACTCCTTCGAGCGCTCGAGGTCGGCGACGGGCAGGTTGATGAAGACCATCGTGTCCATGGGGAGGATCCTTTCGTCGTGCTCAACCTGGCGCGCCCGGAGTCGGAGCGCAACCGTTTCATCGGCGAAGCAACCGGTACGCAATATACTGGCTCGATGCACCGCGCGTACGTCGACGAGTCCGAGCCCGGCGGCGGTCGCGACCACACCGCGTACGTGATGGCCGCGGTGGTCGTGCACGACCGGGAGCGCGACGACGTCCGCGCCGGGATCCGAGCCGCGACGCCCCGTCGGATGCGCAAGCTGCACTGGTACGAAGCGCTGCACGCGCAGCGGATCTCGTGGCTCGAACTCCTCCGTCGTGCGGTCGCGGTCGTCGTCGTCCGCTACGACGGGGCGGCCGCGCGCGTCGAACGCCGACGGCGCCACGGTCCCGAACGCCTGGTGTGGGAACTCGAACAACGCGGCGTCGGGGAGATCGTCATCGAGTCCCGCGGACGGACCCACGACGACGCCGACCGATCGATGTTCGATGCGCTCCGACGTCGAGGGGTCGGGCGCTCGGTCCGCCACGAGCACGTGCGCCCGGACGACGAGCCGCTGGTCGCGCTGGCCGACCTGGCGTGCGGCGCACAAGTCGCCGCACTCGACCACGAGTTCGACGGATCGGTCGTCCGTGTGCCGTGACCCGAGCCGGACAGCGCAACACCCCGGTCCCGCGCTGGCTGCAGGATGCTCCGGGGCTCACTTCCGACCGAGCAGCACGCGGTCGACATATCAATACTAGGACCGCCGCCGAACTGCCGTCAACCGGCACCGAGACGGACGGGAGGCGCGGTGCCAGCCGGCACCGCGCCTCCCGTCCGTCGGTCAGTTCAGCTGGTCACGCGAGGTCGCGGCCTTCGCCGGCCGCCTTCTGGTGCTCTTCGGCATCGGCCTGGCCGATGATGTCCTCCGCCGGGACGGGGTTCAGCCGGTCCCAGAGGAAGAAGAGCAGCCCGCCGACGAGCATCGACAGCCCGACCCACAGGTTGATGTGGATGCCACCGGTCTTCTCGGGGTCGGTGTTCCAGTGCACGATACCGACGATGGTCACGATGACGCCGTACAGGACGAACAGGCCACCGAGGATGCGACGCAGGTCGAGTCGGCGGGTGGAGCGGACGAGGGCGGCCTTCTGCTCCTCGGTCATGGCGGTGTTGGTGTCGCTCATGGGAGATCTCCTTCGCGGTTCTTCGCGGGCCTAGAGGAACGGGAGGTACAGGACGACGCACAGGATCAGTGCGACGGTGCCGAGCAGCGCCGGGGAGCGGTACCAGGCGGTGTCGGTCGCGACGGAGTCGCTGTGCAGGTCGATCTTGCCGACGCCGTACACCAGCCCGCCGAGCTCCTTCTCGTCCTTCGGCTTCGTGACCATCGACACGACGAACCCGACGACGAGCACGGTGACGAACGAGATGATCGCGCCGTAGAGGGTCTCGGCGGTCGCGGTGGCGAACAGGTCCGGGTTGACGAGGTACGCGATCCACGTGATCGTCGGCGTCACGATGCCGAGGACGTAGCCCCACAGCGCACCGGCGGTGGTCATCCGCTTCCAGAGCAGCCCGAGGATGAACACGGCGAACAGCGGCGCGTTGAAGAACGAGAACAGCGTCTGCATGTACGTCATGATGTTCGACGCCTGCGCGGCGATGAACGCGGTCGCGATGCCGACGAGCACGCCGACGACGGTGACCCAGCGCCCGGTCTTCAGGTAGTGCACGTCGGGCATGTTCGGCTTGATGTAGCGCTGCCAGATGTCGTACGTGAAGACGGTGTTGAACGACGACACGTTCGCCGCCATACCGGCCATGAACGAGGCGAGGAGGCCCGTGACCGCGACGCCCAGCACACCGGTCGGCAGGTACATCTGGATGAGCTTCGGGATCGCGTCGTTGTAGTCGAGGGCGCCCGAGGCGAACTGGTTGCCCACGACGGCCGCGGCGATGAGGCCGGGGATGACGACGATCGCCGGGATGAAGAGCTTCGGGATCGCGGCGATGAGCGGGGTGCGGCGGGCGGCGGACATGTTCTTCGCCGAGAACGCGCGCTGCACCTCGGTGAAGTTCGTCGTCCAGTAGCCGAAGCCGAGGACGAACCCGAGGCCGAGCACGATCGCGAGCCAGTTCGCACCGATCGGGTTCGTGACGTCGCCGAAGCCGGTGCCGGCCCACGCCTGCAGGTGCTGCACGCCCTGGGTCTCGGTGATGGCCTTCGAGAGGCCGCTCCAGCCACCGACGCGGTGCAGACCGACGATCGTCAGCGGGATGAGGCCGGCGATGATCACGAAGAACTGCATGACCTCGTTGTAGATCGCGCTGGAGAGCCCGCCGAGGGTGATGTAGACGAGCACGAAGCCCGCGGACACGATGATCGCGAGCCACTCCGGCCAGCCGAGCATCGCCTCGATGACGATGGCCATGGCGTAGAGGTTGATGCCGGCGATGAGCACGTTCGACACCGCGAACGCGATCGAGTTCACCAGGTGCGGGGCCTTGCCGAAGCGGCGGAGCATGAACTCCGGCACGCTGCGGACCTTGGACCCGTAGTAGAAGGGCATCATCACGAGCCCGAGGAACACCATGGCCGGCACGGCACCGACCAGGTAGTAGTGCAGGGTCGCCATGCCGATCTGGGCACCGTTGGCGGCCATGCCGAGGATCTCGGTCGCGCCGAGGTTCGCGGACACGAACGCGAGGCCCGTGATCCACGCGGGCATCGAGCGGCCCGACAGGAAGAAGTCCATGCTCGTCCGGACCTGCTTCCGGGCGGTGAAACCGATCCCGATGACGACCGCGAAGTACACGATGATCATCAGGTAGTCGACCCAGCCCAGATCGAGCCGGATCCCGTTGTTCGCTGCAGCGAGAACCATTCAAACTCCACGTCAGTGTGTTGCGATCGACAACTCCGCCGACCCGGACGGGAACGTTACACCGAATTGTGACCGTTCACATAGCCGAGGTATGCATCGCACCCGCAATGCGACTGCGGGCGCTCGGTAGGCTCCTGCCATGACCGAGCAGTCGCGCATCCTCGTCCTCAACGGCCCGAACCTCGACATCCTCGGACGGCGCGACCCGGACCAGTACGGCACGGTGACGCTCGCCGAGATCGAGGCGATCGTGCACACCGAGGCCGCGGTGCACGAGCTCGAGGCGGACTTCCGGCAGACGAACCGCGAGGGCGAGCTCGTCGAGTGGCTGCACGAGGCACTCGACGACTTCGTGGGCGTGGTGATCAACCCCGCCGCCTACGCGCACACCTCGGTCGCACTGCACGACGCGGTCGAGGCGCTGGCGGTGCCGGTCGTCGAGGTGCACCTCTCGAACACGTGGAAGCGGGAGCCGTTCCGGCACGTCGACCACGTCGCGACGGCCGCGACGGCCGTCATCGCCGGCGCGGGTGCGGACGGCTACCGCCTGGCGGTCGCGCACGTCGCGTCCCTGCTCGGCTGAGTCGGGTCCAGGAGGCGCGGGTCGGGCCCGCACCGCGCCTCCCGTCCCGCGCGCCGTCGCGTCCAACCCACGCGGCGGGTCAGAAGTCGGCGGGGCGCCGGACCTCGGTGGCGGCAGCGGTGGCGAAGCCCCCGCGGATGATCGGGAGCGCCCGCTGCAGGGCCTGGTCGATGCGGAGCTCGAGGTCGACGTTCGCGATGTCGTAGCCGCCCTCGCGCTTGGCGAAGTCCCGCTCGTTGCCGAAGACGCCGATCGGCAGCGTCGTCGACTGGAAGAAGCCGAACAGCGGCCGCATCTGGTGCTCGACGAGCAGGGCGTGCCGATCGCTCCCGCCGGTCGCGGTCAGCAGCACCGGGGTGTCGACGAGGTCGTACTGCCCGATCCAGTCGAAGAAGAGCTTGAACGCACCGGAGTACGCGGCACGGAACGCCGGGCTGCCGACGACGAGGACGTCCGCCGCCTCGACCGTCTCGAGCGCGCGTCGCGTGCGGTCCGACATCGCTTCGCGGGACGGTGCCGCGCCGAGGTCGGCGAGCAGCGGCCCGATCTCGACGGTCTCGGTGCGCGCGTCGTCGATCTCCTGCCCGAGGCGCGCCACCGTCGCAGCCACCAGGGTGGACGTCCGCGAGGGGTCCGAGGGGCTGCCACTGACGCCGACGACGAGTTCTCCGCTCATGTGCTCGATGCTCACACGCCTGGACTCCCGGCGGTCGGCGTGTGACGGCATGTGTCGGGTTCCAGCGCCGCCGCGTACCGTCCGCGCCATGCAGACGTTCTTGCCGTACCCGGACTTCCGCGCCTCGGCCGAGGTGCTCGACGACCGGCGGCTCGGCAAGCAACGGGTCGAGACGCTGCAGGTGATGCGGGCCCTGACGCTGCCGGACTACGGCTGGCAGCACCACCCCGTCGTGGCGATGTGGCGTGGGTACCGTCCGGCGCTGATGGCGTACCAGCAGGCCACGTGCCGCGCGTGGACCGAGCGCGGGTACGCAGACACCTGCCTGGAGAAGACGCTCGCCGACCTCGCGCTCGTCCCCGAGGACCTCGACGCGTACGAGCGGGCCGACTACCCGGTGCCGTCGTGGAACGCGGACCCCGCCGTGCACCGCTCGCACCGGTCGAAGCTCGTGCAGAAGGCGCCGGAGCACTACCGGCCGCTGTTCCCCGACGTGCCGGACGACCTCGACTACGTCTGGCCGGGGACGGTCGCGCCGGTGCCGCGCTGACGACGCGTCCTCCTCGTCGCCTCAGGCGATCGGGGTCCAACGACCGCCGTCACGGCGGGTGACCGCGACGGACCGCACCTCGGCCGTCCCTCGCAGCCCGGAGGCCGCGTGCTCGGCGACGGCATCGGCCACGTCGTCCGACGGCGACTCGAACCGGACCACTGCGCACGGGACCCCGCGCAGCAGCCGGACGTCCCGCGCCTCGACCACCACGAGCTCGGCGACGAGCCGGGCGGCCTCGGGGAGCACGGCGTCCGGGGCGGTGCCGGGTGCGAGCGCTCCGACGGCGAGGGTCACACGGTAGGAGGGCACGGTCCCACGCTAGTGCGAGCGCCCGGGCTCGTGGGCACGGAGCAGCGCACCGGGACCCGCCGTGGGCACAGGGGGTTCGGGCATCGCACAGGGGAAGCGACGCCCGCGCCCACGACGGGTCGCAGGTGCTGCGGAGCACGACGAATCAGGGGGTGTCGTGCCCCGCGCCGGACGCAGGTCAGGGAACCTGGTCCGGCTCGTCGCACCGGCGAGTCCGCAGGGGTCGGACTCGACGGTGCTGGTCCTCAAGGGTGTTCGGTGTCCTCTCGGTACCGGTCCGTCTCGGTCGGTGCGGGCATCGACCGTCGGGCCGCGGCGGGTCTGACCATGGGGAGCAGGGCACTCCCGATGGTCGCCAGTGCTCCGACGACGGCGATGAGCCCGAGCGGGGCGGTGCCGAGGTCGTGCTGCGCGGCCAGGACGAGCGCGAGGACGGTCGCGGGTGCGGGGAGGAGCTGGACCGCCCGGAAGTGGTCCTCCTGCCGGACCCGAGTCGTCATCGCGTTTGCCATGTGAACACTCTGGCGCACTTCGCCGGTCCGCAAAAGGGGGGACACGACCCCACTCATGGAGTAGAACGTCTAGTACACCCTCGTCGGGTGTCAGGCGAGCGCGCGAACGGTCGCGACGGCTGCGGCGACGGCATCGACGACCACCGGGACGTCCGCCGCGGTCAGGCCGGCGTCGAACGTCAGGCGCAGCGCCGTCCGGGCGACCTCGTCGGACAGGCCGAGCGCCGTGAGCACGTGCGAGGCCTCGGTGCTGCCGGCCGCGCAGGCGCTCCCGGACGACGACACGACGTCGCGCTCCTCGAGCTCGAGCAGGACCGTCTCGCCGTTCACCCCGGGGAAGCAGAACGACGCGTGGCCGGGCAGCCGCGACGTCCGCGACCCGGTGACGAACGCCCCGGGCACCGACCGGAGCACCCCGTCGAGCACGGCCTCCCGGGTGGCGGTCGCCGTCCGGGCCGCGTCGTCCCGGGTCGCGGCGACGAGCGCGAAGGCCGTGGCGACGCCGACGGCACCCGCGACGTCCTCGGTGCCGGAGCGTCTCCCCCGCTCCTGTCCACCACCGTGCAGCAACGGTTCGAGCGCCACGCCGGACCGGACGGCGAGCACGCCGGTGCCCTTCGGTGCGCCGAGCTTGTGCCCGGACACCGACAGCGCGTCGACGCCGAGCACGTCGAGTCCGACCGGGAGCCACGGCGCCGACTGGACGGCGTCCGTGTGGAACCGGGCCCTGACGGCGTGGGCGACCGCGGCGAGCGCCGGCACGTCCTGCACCGTCCCGATCTCGTTGTCGGCGTGCGCGATCGAGACGAGGGTGGTGTCGGGTCGGAGCGCTGCCGCGAGGACGTCCGGGGCGACGACCCCGTCGCGGTCGACCGGCAGGACCGTGACGTCGAACCCGTGGAACCGTTCGAGGTACCGGCAGCTCTCGAGCACCGCCTCGTGCTCGACCGCGCTGGTGACGACGTGGCGACCGCGGGGGGACGCCAGGGCGATGCCCTTCACCGCGGTGTTCGCACCCTCGGTCCCGCCGGTGGTGAACACGACCTCGGCCGGGCGGCACCCGAGCACTGCAGCGACGGCGGCGCGGGCGTCGGCCAGGCCCCGGGCTGCGGCGTCGCCGACCCCGTGCGTGGAGGACGGGTTGCCGAAGGTCCCGGTGAGGTACGGCCACATCGCCTCGAGCACCTCGCGGCGCACGGGCGTCGTGGCCGCGCGGTCCAGGTAGAACACGTCAGACGCCGGCGCCGACGGCCACGTCGACGTCGAGCCCGAGGTCGAGTGCCCGCGCCGAGTGGGTGAGCGCCCCGACGGAGATCACGTCGACCCCGGTGGCGGCGATCGCGGCGACGGTGTCGAGGGACACCCCGCCGGAGGCCTCGACGAGGGCTCGCCCGGCGACGACCTGGATGCCGGCCTCGAGCTGGTCGGTGGTGAAGTTGTCGAGCATGATCGTGTCGACGCCGGCCGCCACGACGGGCTCGATCTGGTCGATGCGGTCCACCTCGACCTCGAGGTGGACGGTGTGCCCGAGCCGCTCGCGGGCCGCGGCGATCGCGTTCCCGATGCCGATCCCGCCCGCGAGGAGCACGGCGAGGTGGTTGTCCTTCGCGAGCACGGCGTCGGACAGCGAGGTCCGGTGGTTGTGCCCGCCGCCGCACCGCACGGCGTACCGCTCCAGGGCTCGCAGACCGGGCGTGGTCTTGCGGGTGTCGACGATCCGGGCACGGGTGCCGGCGACGGCCGCGACGTAGGTCGCGGTCGCCGTGGCGATGCCGGACATCCGCTGCGCGAGGTTCAGTGCGACCCGCTCGGCACGGAGGACCGACCGGGCGGGACCGCTCACGGTCGCGAGGACGTCGCCCGCGGTGAAGCGGCTGCCGTCCGGCACGTGCAGGACCGCGTCGATCGTCGGGTCGACCGCGTGCATCACGGCGACGAACACGTCGCCCCCGCTGAGGACGCCGGGCTCGCGCGCCGCCAGGGTCGCCGTGGCCGTGGCGTCTGCGGGGATGAGCGTCTCGCTCGTGACGTCGCCCCAGGGGGCGTCCTCCTCGAGCGCGGTGTCGATGACGCGTCGGAGGGCGTGCGGGGGGATCGTTCCGGGGTCGACGGTCATGCGGGTACCTCCTGCGGGACGGCGGTGTGCTGGGCGACCCACGCGGTCGACGCGGGGGCTGCGGGATCGGTGTCGGGGTGGTCGGTGCGGGCGTGGGCACCGCGGGACTCGGTCCGGGCCTCGGCGGCGAGCACCGTGACCCGGGCGAGGTCGAGCAGGGCCCGGTCCTCGAGGTCGCGGACGCCGGTCGGCTCGGGCGCGACGAGGGCGGCCAGGTCGCGTCGTGCGCTCGCGAGACCGCTCGCGTCGCGGAGGAGCCCGACCCGGTCCGTCATGACGGACTGGACCGCCTGGCGGACGTCGGCGGCGTCGGTGGGTCGAGCCGCGCCTCCTGGCAGCAGGGGACGGGAGGCGCGGCTCGCGTCGGTCGCACCCGGCACGCTGGTGACGGGGAGACCCGCGTCGCCGCGCAGCCGGAGTCTGCCGGGTCGCGGCACGTCGAGCGCGTCCGCTGCGCGGACCGCGAAGACGAGTCCTTCCAGCAGCGAGTTCGACGCGAGCCGGTTGGCGCCGTGGACGCCCGTGCAGGCGACCTCGCCGATCGCGAGGAGGCCGGGCAGGCTCGTCCGTCCCTCGGCGTCGGTGGCGGCCCCGCCCATCGAGTAGTGCGCGGCCGGGGAGACGGGGACGCCCTCGCGGGTCCAGTCGAAGCCGGCGGATCGGGTGGCGCGGGTGAGCCCGGGGAAGCGCCGGACGAGGAAGGCGGGGTCGAGGCCGGTCGCGTCGAGGAGCACGGGCTCTCCGTCCTGCTCCCGGACGGCGGCCGCGATGCCCCGGGCGACGACGTCGCGGGGGGCGAGCTCGGCGTCGGGGTGGACGTCCACCATGAAGCGGTGCCCGCGTGCGTCACGGAGCACCGCTCCCTCGCCGCGGACCGCCTCGGAGACGAGCCCGCCGCCGGGGACCGCGAGGCGGGTCGGGTGGAACTGCACGAACTCCAGGTCGGCCAGCACGGCACCGGCACGCCAGGCGGCTGCCTGCCCGTCGCCCGTCGCGACGAGCGGGTTGGTGGTCTCGCGGAACAGGTGTCCGGCGCCACCGGACGCGAGCACGACGGCGTCCGCGTCGATCCGCCGGGGCTCGCCGAGGAGGTCGAGGACGTCGACCCCGACGACCGAGCCGTCCCGGACCACGAGGTCGACGAGGCAGGTCCGTTCGAGGATCGTGACGTGCCGGCGGTGCAGGGCGGCGATGAGGGTGCGCTCGATGGCGGCCCCGGTCGCGTCGCCGTCCGCGTGGACGACGCGCCACCGGCCGTGCGCTGCCTCGCGCCCGCGGGCCAGGTCGTCGCCGTACCGGTCGAGGCTCGTCGGGTCGGTGGTGCGGTCGAAGGGGACGCCGAGCGACAGCAGGTCCCGCACCCGCGCAGGGCCGTCGGTGCAGAGCACCTCGACGGCGCGGGCGTCGGCGCTGCCCGCTGCCGCCACGTGGGTGTCCGCCTGGTGGAGCGAGGCGGAGTCGTCGGCGCCGAGCGCGACGGCGACGCCTCCCTGCGCGTACGCCGTCGCGCTGTCGGCGAGCGCGCCCTTCGTCACCAGGGTGACGTCGTGACGGGCACTCGCGCGGATCGCTGCGGTGAGTCCGGCGATGCCGGAGCCGACGATGACGACGTGCACGGTCAGACCGTGGGTCGGGCGGCGAGCATGCGCTCGAGTGCGACCTTGGCGTCGGCCTGGACGTCCGCCGGCACGACGATCTCGTTGAGGACCTCGCCGCGCACGAGCGCCTCGAGGACCCAGGCGAGGTAGCCGGGGTGGATGCGGTACATCGTCGAGCAGGGGCACACCACCGGGTCGAGGCAGAAGATCGTGTGCTGCGGGTACTCGGCGGCGAGCCGGTTCACCATGTTGATCTCGGTGCCGATCGCGAACGTGGTCGGTTCGGTGGCGGCCGCGACGGTCTTCCGGATGAGGTCGGTGCTGCCGGCGTGGTCGGCGGCGTCGACGACGGCCATCGGGCACTCGGGGTGCACGATGACCTGCACGCCGGGGTGCTCACGACGGGCCTGGTCGATCTGGTCGACGGTGAAGCGGCGGTGCACCGAGCAGAAGCCGTGCCAGAGGACGACCCTGGCGTCCTGCAGGGTCTGCTCGTCGTTGCCGCCGAGGGGCTTCCGCGGGTTCCACATCGGCATGAGGTCGGTGCTGATGCCCATCGCCTTGGCGGTGTTCCGGCCGAGGTGCTGGTCGGGGAAGAAGAGCACGCGCTGCCCCCGCTCGAACGCCCACTCGAGGACGGTCGCGGCGTTCGACGACGTGCACACGATGCCGCCGTGCCGCCCGCAGAACGCCTTGAGGTCGGCGGCGGAGTTCATGTACGTGACGGGGATGACCGGCACGCGGCCGTCGGCGTCGGGCTCGGTGCCGTAGACCTGCTCGAGCTCGGCCCACGCCGCCTCGACGCTGTCGATGTCGGCCATGTCGGCCATCGAGCAGCCCGCGGCGAGGTTCGGCAGGATCACGCGCTGGTCGTCGCGGGCGAGGATGTCCGCGGTCTCGGCCATGAAGTGCACGCCGCAGAACACGATGGCCTCGGCGTCGGGCTTCGTCAGCGCGGCGTTCGCGAGCTGGAACGAGTCGCCGAGGAAGTCCGCGTGCCGCACGACCTCGTCGCGCTGGTAGAAGTGCCCGAGGACCACGACGCGGTCGCCGAGGGTGGCCTTCGCCCGCTCGATGCGTTCGTGCAGCTCGTCGTCCGGGGCGTTCCGGTACTCGTCCGGGATGACGCCCTGCCGGGGCGCCGAGGTCGGGATGACGTCCGACATCGACGAGCCGGGGCCGTAGCCGGGCCGGGAGTCGAAGTCCCACGTCGGCATCGCCAGGTCGGGCGTGCAGGTGCTGCCGGCGGCCTGACCGTTGGAGATCAGTTCGATGGTGGTGGCGATGGACACGGGTGTTCCTTCGGTTCTACGGCTTCTTGCCCTGCTGCAGCGGACCGTTGTCCGCGTAGGCCAGGTCGGGGTTCGAGCGGTACAGCCGGGCCGGCCGGTGCCGGTCCCCGCTCGTGGTCTCGTCCGTCGGCAGGATCGCGTCGGTCTTCTCGACCTGGCGACGGAAGTTCGCGGGGTCGAGCGCACGCCCGAGCACCGCCTCGTACACCCCGCGGAGTTCGGCGAGGGTGAACCGGTCCCCCAGGAACGCCTGGGCGATCCGGGAGTACGACATCTTGTTGCGGAGCCGCCAGAGCGCGTACGCGACGATCCGGTCGTGGTCGAAGGCGAGCGGCGGGTGTTCGTCGGCGAGGAACCACCGTACGTTCCAGTCGTCGGGGACCGAACTCGCCTCGTCCGGGTGGACGAGGGCCCAGTACACGATCGACACGACGCGGCTCGGCGAGCGGTCGACGTCGCCGAAGGCGTAGAGCTGCTCGAGGTAGCGCGGCTGCACGTTGGTGGTCTCGCGGAGGCGGGCCGCGGCGGAGTCCTCGAGCCCTTCGTCCGGCCGCACCCAACCGCCCGGGAGCGCCCACGCCCCCTCGTACGGTTCGGCCACCCGACGCACGAGCGGCATCCACAGCGCCGGCGCCCCGGTGTCCGGGTGCGGGCGCAGCGCCACGATCACGGTGGAGACCGCGACGCGGATGGGGAGCTCGGGAGTAAGTGTCATGATGACTCGAAGTGTTCGGGTTGGGATGACACTATCACCGGGTTTCACGAGACGGAAACAGCGTCGAAAACTCCTGGTCAGACCGCGCGCCTACATTGAGCCGCATGACTACGGTGACGAGGATGCACGCCGTCGTGTCGGGGACGGTCCAGGGGGTCGGTTTCCGGTACTGGACCGCACGGAAGGCCGACGGGCTCGAACTCGCCGGGTACGCCCGGAACCTGTTCGACGGCACGGTGGAGGTCGAGGCCGAGGGTCCGGCCCCCGCGGTCGACGCCCTGATGACGTTCATCCGGACCGGCCCGCCGTCCGCCGAGGTCACCGACGTGACCTGCCGCGCGGTGGTGCCGCACGGCGACGTCGACGGCTTCGCGATCCTGCACTGACCCGGTCGCCGCCCGACGTCGACGGATGTCGGACCGAAGCGGAATAATCGAATCCACTCAGGCGGTTGCCCTGTCTGCGCCCATGGCGCCCCCTCGTTCCACCAGTCGTGATCCACCAGGAGCCCCGCATGACCCAGGCCGTCGATTCCGCACCCCGCACCGGGAGCGTCGCGCAGCCCTCCGCCGGCGAGACCCGACTCGTGATCGGACTGCTGCTCGTCTCGGCGTTCGTCGTGATCCTCAACGAGACGATCATGGGTGTCGCGCTCCCGCGGCTCATGGACGACCTCGACATCAGCGCCGCGACCGGGCAGTGGCTCACCACGGGCTTCCTGCTCACCATGGCGGTCGTCATCCCGATCACCGGGTTCCTGCTCCAGCGCTTCAACACCCGGCCGGTGTTCGTCTGGGCGATGAGCCTGTTCTCGGCCGGCACCCTGATCGCGCTGCTCGCGCCCGGGTTCTCGATGCTGCTGCTCGGGCGCATCGTGCAGGCCAGCGGGACCGCGATCATGATGCCGCTGCTCATGACGACGGTCCTCACGCTCATCGAACCGGCGCACCGCGGCCGCGTGATGGGCAACATCTCGATCGTCATCTCCGTCGCCCCGGCGATCGGCCCGACCATCTCCGGGCTCATCCTCAACGCCTTCTCGTGGCGCTGGCTCTTCGGCTTCGTGCTGCCCATCGCCATCGCCGCGCTGATCCTCGGCATGGTCAAGGTCCGCAACGTGTCGACGCCCCGCAAGGCCCCGCTCGACGTGCTCTCGGTCGTGCTGTCCGCCTTCGCGTTCGGCGGCATCGTCTACGGCCTCTCGAGCATCGGCGAGGCCGGCACCACCGGGCCGCTCGTGCCGATCGTCTCCCTCGTCGTCGGCGCCCTCGCCCTCGCCCTGTTCGTGTTCCGGCAGACCCGGCTGCAGCGTGCGGACCGCGCCCTGCTCGACCTCCGCACCTTCCAGACGAAGGGCTTCACCGTCCCGATCGTCGCGATGGGCCTGAGCTTCATGGCGATGTTCGGCACGCTGATCCTGCTGCCGATCTACCTCGAGCGGGTCCTCGGGCTCGACGTCCTGAACGTCGGCCTGCTCCTGCTGCCCGGCGGCCTCATCATGGGTCTGCTGTCCCCGATCGTCGGTCGCGTCTACGACCGCCGTGGTCCGCGGGTGCTGCTCATCCCGGGCTCGATCATCGTCAGCGCCGTCCTCTGGGCGCTCTCGACCGTCGGCGTCGACACCAGCGTGTGGTTCGTCCTCGGCGCCCACGTCGTCCTGAGCATCGGGCTCGCCCTCACCTTCACGCCGCTGTTCACCGCGGCACTCGGCGGGCTGCCCCCGAAGCTCTACTCGCACGGCAGCGCGGTCCTCGGCACGGCGCAGCAGCTGGCCGGAGCCGCCGGCACGGCGCTGTTCGTCACGCTCCTCACCATCGGTGCCTCGGGTGCGGCGGCCGGCAGCGGCGCCGCGGGCCTCGCCGAGGCCACGGCCTCCGGCGTGCGGACGGCGTTCCTCGTCGGCGCGGTGATCTCGCTGTTCGGGATCGTGATGTGCTCCCTCGTGCGTCGCCCGGCGACCCCGGACGGTGCCCCCGCACCGTCGATGCACTGACGGGAACCGCACGCGCCGGGGTGCGCGTGGCATCGTGGGCGTCATGCGGTCGACGACGAGCGAGCTGAACTGGTCCGGCACGGTCACCTACACGGCCGAACGGGTCCTCCGCCCGACGTCGATCGACGAGGCCGCCGAGATCGTCGCCCGGTCGCCCCGGGTGCACGGCCTCGGCACCCGGCACTCGTTCAACGACGCCCCGGACGCCCCCGGCGTGCTGCTCGACCTCACCGGGATCCCGACCGACCTCGCCGTCGACGCCGAGCGACGGACGGTCACGATGGGCGCCGGTACCCGCTACGGCGTCGTCGCGCCCGAGATCGACCGCGCCGGGTTCGCGCTGCACAACACGGGGTCGCTCCCCCACATCTCGATCGCCGGCGCGATCGCGACCGGCACGCACGGTTCCGGCACCGCACTCGGGTCGCTGAGCACCGCGGTCCGGTCGTTCGAGGTGCTCGGGCCCGACGGGTCCGCACGGACCATCGCCCGCGACGACCCGGCGTTCGACGGCGCCGTGCTCCACCTCGGCCTGCTCGGCGTCCTCACCCGGGTCACGCTCGACGTCCAGCCGAGCTACCGGATGCGCCAGGACACCTACGGGTCGATCCCGTGGGGCACCTTCACCGCCCACGTCGCCGAGATCCACGCCGCTGCGACGTCCGTCTGCTCCTACACGGTGTTCGGCGACACGGTGAGCGAGGTCCTGCTGAAGTCGCGCGTGCCGGACGGCGACGACGACGTGGCCGTCCCGGACGAGCTGTTCGGCGCGCCCCGGCTGCCCGGCTCGCCCGGCGACGGACACCACACCGCCCGGGACGGCTCGGTCGGGCCGTGGTGGGACCGGCTGCCGCACTTCCCGATCGACTCCGTGCCGAGTCACGGCTCCGAGGTGCAGAGCGAGCACTTCGTCCCCCTCCGGCACGCGGGTGCGGCGCTCGACGCTGTCCGGACCCTGGCCGCCCGCATCCAGCCGCACCTGCACGTCTGCGAGCTCCGCACGATGGCGGCGGACCCGTTCTGGTTGAGCCCGACGCAGGGCGAGGACGTGCTCTGCATCGCGTTCACGTGGCAGAAGCACCCGGCCGAGGTGGCCGCGTTGCTCCCGGACCTCGAGGCGCTCCTCGCACCGTTCGACGGACGACCGCACTGGGGCAAGATGAGCTCCCTCGACGCGGCCGCCATCGCCGGGCTGTACCCGCGGCTGGCCGACTTCCGCGACCTCGTCGCGGCGGCCGACCCGGAGCGGACGTTCGCGTCGTCGTTCGGCGAGCGGGTCCTGGGGACGTGAGCCGCGCCTCCTGGGCCATCGTCACGACGCGGACGTGAGCCGAACCCGCGTCACCCGACCGGCGTGACCGTCCTGGACTCTCCGTCCCAGAACCGCACGCCACCGACCACGAGATCGGGGAGCGGGGTCCCGCGGAGCGCCGCGACGGCCGCACCGAGGTCCTCGTCCCGGACCCGTCGCGCGAACGTCAGGTGCGGCGACCACGCGCCCGGCGACGTGGTCTCGACGCCTCCCGGGGACGCCCGGTGCACCGCCTCGTGGAACGCGGCGAGCGCACGGTCGACGACCACCGCGCGGGCGAGCACCGAGCGCCCGGGTCCCGCGGGGAACAGCAGGACGCCACCGAGCCGGAGCCGCGACGGCACCGGCACGTCGAACCCGCTCGGGATCCGGAGGTCGTCGCCCGCGGCCAGCGTGACGTGGGGGCTGTTGGTGTCCGACCGTCCGAGACTCGGCAGGTCCGCACGGACCAGCGCGTCCCACGCGGCGCGCACGGCGGCGTCCGACGACGGATCGAGGACGAGTTCGAGACTGCGCACGTACCGAGTGAACCAATGAACCGTGTGACAGGGATGTAACACGGCGGAACGGAACTCGCACCGTGCCGGGCTGCCCGTCACACTCGACTGCACGCCGCGGACCACCGCGGACCCCCACAGCACTGCCCACGAGGAGCTCCGTCATGTCCGCTGCACCCGCTCTGCCCGAGAAGCCGAAGGGCAAGCGCCCGATCGGCTGGATCATCGCCGCCGCGGTGGTCGTCGTCGCGATCGTCGTCGCCCTCATCGTCGGCGCCGTCCGCTCCGGCGGGTCCGACGACGGCGCTGCCGCCGGTGGTTCGCCGAAGACCGTCACGATCGGCGTCGCGGACAAGTCGCTCTCCTACTGGAGCACCTACACGAAGCTCGCGAAGTCGAAGCTCAACGTGACGGTCAAGCTGACGAACTTCTCGGACTACTCGCTGCCGAACCCGGCGCTCAAGGACAAGCAGCTGGACCTCAACCAGTTCCAGCACATCCAGTACCTCGCCGACTACAACGTCACCTCGAACGACGACCTGCAGCCGATCGGCTCGACGGCCGTCTACCCGCTGCCGCTCTACGCGACGAAGTACGACGACGTCGCCGACCTGCCCGAGGGCGCCAAGGTCGCGATCCCGGACGACTCGATCAACCAGGCCCGCGCGCTGCTCATCCTGCAGGCGGCGAAGCTCGTCACGCTCAAGGACGGCGGGTCGGCCTTCTCGACGACCACCGACATCGAGTCGTCGAAGGTCGACGTCCAGCCGCTGAACGCCTCGCAGACGGCGAACGCCCTGCAGCAGGGCTCGGTCGCGGCCGCCGTGGTGAACAACAACTACGCCACCGCCGCCGGCCTGCCGATCTCCGACGCGATCTACCAGGACGACCCCTCGAGCGCGAGCGCGGCACCGTACGTCAACGTCTTCGCCGTGCGCAACGCCGACAAGGACAACACGACCTACCTCGACCTCGCGAAGCTCTTCCAGGACGAGTCCGTGCAGAAGGTCTTCAAGAAGGACCTGCCCGAGGCGGTCAGCCGCGACGAGAGCGCGTCCTCCTTGCAAGAGGAACTCGCGAAGGTCGAGCAGGACGCGAAGGCGGCCAAGCAGTAGTGCCGGTCCTCGTCGAACTCCGCGGCGTCTCGAAGCACTACCGCCGCGCCGACACCGGCGAGACCGTGGTGGCCGTCGAGGACGTCTCCCTGGACGTGCACCAGGGAGAGGTCCTCGGCGTCATCGGGTACTCCGGTGCCGGCAAGTCCACGCTCGTCCGGCTGGTCAACGCGCTCGAGCTGCCCTCGTCCGGGTCGGTGACGGTCGCCGGCAACGAGCTCACGGCGCTGCCCGAGCGGGACCGCCGGACGGCACGGCGCAACATCGGGATGATCTTCCAGCAGTTCAACCTCTTCCGGTCCCGCACCATCGCCGGCAACGTCGCGTACCCGCTCAAGGTCGCGGGCGTGCCGAAGGAGGAACGGGACCGCCGGGTCGCCGAGCTGCTCGACTTCGTCGGGCTCCTCGACCGCGCCTACGCCTACCCCGAACAGCTCTCCGGCGGGCAGAAGCAGCGCGTCGGGATCGCCCGGGCGCTCGCGGCGTCGCCCGACCTGCTCCTCGCCGACGAGGCGACCAGCGCGCTCGACCCCGAGACCACGTCCGAGGTCCTCGGGCTCCTCCGCCGGGTGAACAAGGAGCTCGGCGTCACGATCATCGTCATCACGCACGAGATGGACGCCGTCCGACAGATCGCCGACCGCGTCGCCGTCATGGAGCAGGGGCGTGTCGTCGAGGTCGGGGACGTCTACGACGTGTTCGCGAACCCGCAGACCGGCGCGGCCCAGCGATTCGTCCGGACCGCCCTGCACGACCGGCCCTCGGCGGAGACCGTCGCACGGCTGCGCGAACGGCACCCCGGTCGCCTCGTCACGGTCCAGATCACCGACGAGGCCGGGCTGCAGAACCGCATCGACCAGGTCTTCCGCTCCGCCGGGGTGACCGCCGAGCTCGTCTACGGCGGGGTCGGCGAGATCCGGGAACGCCGGATCGGGTCGCTCACCTACGAGCTGACCGCGGCCGGTCCGTCCGAGATCGACGCCGCGGTCGCGGCCCTCCGTGCCGCGCGCATCACCACCGACGAGGAGGGCGCAGCGTGAACAACTCGTTCCAGAGCGTGATCGACACGTTCGACGTCTTCGTCGCGTCCATCCGCGACACGATCGTGATGTCCCTGGTGTCGCTCGTCATCGCCGGCATCATCGGCCTCGCGCTCGGGCTCGCCCTGTACGCCACCCGCCCGGGCAACCTGCTCGGGAACCGGGCCGCGTACACGATCATCAACGTGGTCGTGAACCTCGTCCGGCCGATCCCGTTCGTGATCTTCCTGGCGGCGATCGCCCCGCTCTCCCGCGTGGTCGTGCAGACCACGATCGGCGTCCCCGCGGTGACCTTCGCGATCTCGCTCGCGGCGTCGTTCGCGGTGTCCCGGATCGTCGAGCAGAACCTGCTGTCGGTGGACCCCGGCGTCGTCGAGGCGGCACGGGCATCGGGAGCGCACCCGCTGTCGATCCTGCTCACGGTCCTCATCCCCGAGGGCCTCGGACCGCTCATCCTCGGCTACACGTTCATCTACATCGGCATCGTCGACATGACGGCGCAGGGGGCGTTGATCGGTGGCGGTGGGCTCGGCGAGTACGCGATCACGTACGGGTCGCAGCGGTACGACTGGTGGATCGTGTACGTGTCGGTGGCGGCGATCGTCATCATCGTGCAGCTCGGCCAGTTCATCGGCAACCGGCTGGCGCGGGCGACCCTGCGTCGCTGACGCGCGGGCGCCCCGCGCGCCCGGCGCG
>NZ_JABXGF010000048.1:0-25854 GCF_025407985.1 Curtobacterium sp. C2H10
GACCTCGGCGGGACGACCGCCGCGACGCCCTGCACCGGACGACCCGGAAGCCGAGCCGGTGCGCGCGGGCTGCGCCGCGCCTCCGGGACGACCACCGCGACCACGGCGACGACCGCCGCCCGCGTTGTCGGACTCGGTGGTGCGCTGCTTGGGCTGGCGCTGCTGCTGTGCCGGCTGCTCCGGGGCGACGTGACGGACCGGAGCGATCTCGCCGACCAGCTCCGTGACGGCGGGGGAGTTCGCCGTGACCTGCTGCGGCGTGACCTTGATCGCGGCCGCACGCATCATCTGCGCGACGTCGCGACGCTCGGCGGGCATCGTCACGGTGACGACGTCGCCGGACGAACCGGCGCGGGCGGTGCGGCCCGAGCGGTGCAGGTACGCCTTGTGCTCGGTCGGCGGGTCGACGTGGACGACGAGCTCGACGTGGTCGACGTGCACACCGCGGGCGGCGACGTCGGTGGCGACGAGCACGAGGGCCTCGCCGGAGGAGAACTTCGCGAGGTTCCGCTCACGGGCACCCTGCGACAGGTTGCCCTGCAGGTCGACGGCCGGGATGCCCTGGCTGCTGAGCTGCTTGGCGAGGCGCTTGGCGTGGTGCTTCGTGCGCATGAAGAGGATGCGACGACCGGTGCCGCTCGCGAGCGTCCGGACGAGGTCCTTCTTCGCGTCGGCGTCGGCGACCTCGAACAGGTGGTGGGTCATCGCCTCGACGGGGCTGTTCGCCTCGTCGACCGAGTGCATGACCGGGTTGTGCAGGAACTTCTTGACGAGCTTGTCCACGCCGTTGTCGAGTGTGGCGGAGAACAGCAGACGCTGCCCCTGCTCGGGCGTGGCCTGCATGATCTTGGTCACACCGGGGAGGAAGCCCATGTCGGCCATGTGGTCGGCCTCGTCGAGGACGGTCACCTCGATGTCGCCGAGGTTGACGTGGCCCTGCTGCATGAGGTCGGCGAGACGGCCGGGGCACGCCACGACGACGTCCACGCCGCCGCGCAGGGCGTCGACCTGACGACCCTGCCCGACGCCGCCGAAGACGGTCGTGGTGTTCAGGCCCATGGCCTTGGCGAGCGGGGCGAGGGCGACGTCGATCTGGGTCGCGAGCTCACGGGTGGGGGCGAGCACCAGGGCACGAGGCCGGCCGGCGCGGCGCTTGCGGCCACTGGCGGCGAGGCGGGCGACGAGCGGGATCGCGAACGCGATCGTCTTGCCGGAGCCGGTGCGGCCGCGGCCGAGCACGTCCTTGCCCTGCAGGGAGTCGGGGAGCGTGTCCTCCTGGATGGGGAACGCGGTCTCCTTGCCCTGGTCGGCGAGGACGGCGACCATCGGCGCGGGGACGCCGAGGTCGGAGAAACGGATGTCTTCGTTGGTCATGGTGACCTTTCCAACCGGAGTGCTCCGGCTGTGGTCGCGCTTGCGAGGCAGCGCGCGGGCGGGATGCGCGCCAACGGGTGTGGCTGGCGCAGTCGCCGCAGCAGAGAAGCCTGGCACCTTCGGGAGGTGCTCGATCATCGGTCCGTGGACCGGGAGTTCGGGGGCGTCCGTACGACGCACGAGGCGATCGGCGCCTCGAGTACGTCCAGCATAGCGTGCACGGGTCGGATCCCCCAGGCCGAGGTGTCCGCCGGCTCGTGCGAGGATGCACCGGTGCGCACCAGAACCGTCCTGCTGACCGTCGCGACGGCCCTCGTCGCCGTCCTGGGGACGGCGTCCTGCGCCGCCGCGGTGCCCGCCGCGTCGTACCGGAACCTGCCCACCTCGGGCGTCCCCGACTACCAGCTGGGCGGCTCGTACGCGCCTCCGGCAGGTGTCACGATCGTCGAGCGCGACAGCACCGCACGCCCGGCGGCGGGGAAGTACTCGATCTGCTACGTCAACGGCTTCCAGACCCAGCCGGAGGACGCCGCGATGTGGAAGCGGGACCACCCGACGTCGATCCTCCGCGACCGATCGGGCAAGCCGGTGTCCGACCCGGGCTGGCCGGACGAGATGTTGCTCGACACGACGACCGCTGCGAAGCGCGCGACGATCGTGCGGGTCCTCACGAAGTCCGTCGCCCGGTGCGCCGATCGCGGGTTCGACGCCGTCGAGTTCGACAACCTCGACTCGTGGACGCGCTCGAAGGGGAAGCTGACGCGGTCCGGGAACCTCGCCCTCGCCGCCGCGCTCGTCCGTCTCGGGCACGGCGAGGGGCTCGCGGTCGGGCAGAAGAACACGCCGCAGCTCGGCGCGTCCGGACGGAAGCAGACCGGCTTCGACTTCGTGGTCGCCGAGGAGTGCTTCGTCTACCAGGAGTGCGGCGAGTACACGAAGGCGTACGGCAAGCGGGTCATCGACGTCGAGTACTCGGACAACAGCGAGCAGCCGTGGTCGTCGGTGTGTGCCTCGGCGAAGCGGCCGGCGATGACGATCCTGCGCGACCGGGACCTCGTGACGCCGTCGAGCGACGACTACGTGTTCGAGCGCTGCTGACGTAGCGCCCGCGCCCGCGTCAGGCGGGCCAGGCGTCCCGCAGGGCGGCAGCGGCCTGGTCGGCGGACAGCCCCGCGGCCCGTGCGGCGGCAGCGAGGGCACGGGCGGCATCGGTCACCGACGACGGCACCTCGGCCGGTCGGATCACCCGCGTACCGGCGCCGCGTGCGGTCTGCACGAGCCCGGCCTCTTCCAGCAACTGGTACGCCCGCGCCACCGTCCCGGCGGCGAGCCCGAGCTCGTCCGCGAGCCCACGGACGCTCGGCAGCCGTTCACCGTCCACGAGGTACCCGGCGCTGATCTGCGCGGCGATCTGGGACCGGACCTGCTCGAACGGCGGGATGCGCCCTCCGGCGTCGATCGCGACGAGACCCGACATGTGCTCCACCCTAGAAGTCGTACTGCTCGCCGACGGGGATCGGTACCGCGACGGTGTTGCCCGGAGGCGCGAGCGGGCACGCCCACGCCGGGTCGTACGCGCACGACGGGTTGTAGGCGAAGTTGAAGTCGAGGACGAGCTCGCCGTCGTCGCCCCCGAGGTCCGCGCCCTTGATCGTGTCGACGAGGTAGCGTCCGCCGCCGTAGGTCCCGCGGGCCTTACCGGCGCTCGAGTCCTTGACCGGGATGAACACGCCGCCCGCGTAGCCGCCGTGCGACCACACGTCGAGCGAACCGATGCCGGCCAGGGTCACGACGCCGAGCCGGTCGAAGTGCACGATGCCGTCGGTGCCCGTCTCGACGTCCATCGCGAGGGGCTCCGCCGGTTCGATCCGGGCCCGGAAGCGCCACGACGGGTCGTAGTCCGGGACGGGCAGGGACTCGAAGTCGCGGGCGTCCTCGTCGAGGAGCGGGCTGGCCGGGTGCTCGCCGAACATCGCGTCACGGGTCTCGCGCCACAGCGCGTGGGCGGTCTCCGGGTCGTTCGTCGCCCGCACCCGTCGGTACAGGTCGAAGGTCATCCGCCGCCAGTCCACGGTGGCGAGCGTGCTGTGCACGCGGTCGTCGGTTGCCGGCTCATGCGTCTGGCTCACGGTACGAGCGTACGCCCTGCCTGGAGGAACGGCGCGGGTCCGGCGGTCAGGCCGCGGCTCGTCGGGCGCGCCGCCAACCGGGCGCGAGGGCGCGCATCCGCAGCGCGCGCCACTGCCAGATCACCCACATCCCCGGCCAGAGCAGGACTCCGAGCACCGCGGGCCGCATCCGGTACGAGAGCCGGTCGACGAGGAGCGTCCGACCGTCCCCGAGGTCGACGGTCGCCATCCGGTGCTGCATCGACATCCGTCCGAACAGCCCGCTCGTGCCACCGCCGTTGTCGCGTTGCACGGGCACACCGCGCACCTCGTACAGGTCGAGGTCGACGTGCGTGTCGCCGCTCGGGACCACGCCGAAGGCGCTCGCGGTGATCGGGTGCGGCTCACCCGGCACCCAGCGCACCGGGAACCCCTGCGGATCGCGCGACCGGTAGACCAGGAACGGCTTCGTCACGGCGACCATCACCGCCGGGGACAGCAGGGCGTCACGCACGGCCTCGACCGGTGCGTCGAGGGTGATCCGGATGCCCACGTGCATGCCGCGAACGCTACTCGTGCGCGGTGGACGACCGGCGGGCCCGGCGGCAGGCGTGCCGGACGGAACCGGGTCAGGCGTGTCGAGCGGATCGGCGTCGAGCACCCTCGGCGCGGTCGTGCCGACGGAGCCGTTCGGCGAGGGACAACCGCACGGTCGGCCACTCCGACGCGATCACGGAGAACACCACGGTGTCCCGCAGGGTGCCGTCACGGCCGATCGAGTGGTTCCGGAGCACGCCGTCCTGCTTCGCACCGAGTGCCGCGATGGCCGTGCGGGACTGGAGGTTGTGCCAGTGGGTCCGGAACTCGACCGCGATGCACTGCCAGACGTCGAACGCGTGCGAGAGCATGAGCAGCTTCGCCTCGGTGTTGATGCCCGTGCGCTGCGTCGACCGCGACAGGAACGTCGCACCGATCTCGACCCGGCGGTTGCCCGTGTCGGGGTTGAGGAACGTCGTCGACCCCACGACCCGGCCGGTCGGGCGGTCGCGCACCGCGAACGGCACCATCCGTCCCGCTGCCTGCTCGGCGAGCCGCCGGTCGATCTCGTCGTCGACCTGCGCCGGAGCGGGGATCGAGGTGTACCAGGTGCGCCACAGATCGCCGTCCGCGACCGCCGCCCGCAGGTCGTCCGCGTGCTCGGAGCCGAGGGGCTCGAGCGTCACGCGGTCGCCGGTCAGGGTGGGTGCGGGGGCGATCTCCATGGCAACAGATCCTACGGTCGCCGACCCTGACGAACCCCGGACGGCGGAGCACCTGTGGAAAGGATCAGGGACCCGCCGACGGCTATCGTGTCGCAGGTGGCAGCACGCACGCAGGAGAAGTACCAGGTCCGCTTCGCATGGGGGACCGGCGGCGCCGCGCGGATCGCCCCGGGGACGCATCTGGTCGTCTGGGTCGACGTCCTCCCGGCGTCCGCGGCGCACGACGGACCCGCCCGCCGACGGGCGCTCCGCGCGGTCGCCGCGCAGGTGCCGGACGGTCCGGAGGTCGTGCTCGGCCACCTCGGCAACGCGACGGCGGTCGCGGAACGCGTGACGCGCCTCCAGGCCGAACGCGGTGACCGCTGCGTCGTCGCGATCGTCGCCGCCGGACGCCACCACGCACCCGGTGACGACGCCGCGGAAGCGGCGGGCGAGGCCGCGGACGTGCCGGACGCGCCGGACTTCGCGGTCGAGGACTTGCTCGCGGCCGGAGCCGTCGTCGACGCGCTCGCCGAGGTCGGGATCGACCACACCTCGCCCGAGGCGGCGGCCGCCTGTGCCGCGTACACGGGACTGCGGCGGGCAGTGAAGCACCTGGTCAGCGCCTCCGAGGCGGCCGCGGCGCTCGAACCGGCCGACGTGCACGCGGCGCTCGCGGTGGACGGCCAGCTGGAGACCCTGCGGGAATCGAGTTCGCGCGCGTAGCGTTCGACCTCCACATCCGGTACCCCGCCGGACCGCAGAGCGAAGGAGCGTGCCGTGAAGGCAGTCGTCGGAGACACCGTGATCGCCGAGGCCCCGC
Organism: Curtobacterium sp. C2H10; assembly: GCF_025407985.1. Lineage (NCBI taxonomy): Bacteria > Bacillati > Actinomycetota > Actinomycetes > Micrococcales > Microbacteriaceae > Curtobacterium > Curtobacterium sp. C2H10. The sequence continues at coordinate 5,547 of NZ_JABXGF010000048.1, forward strand.
AGGAGGACCTCATCCAGATCGAGGGCAACTGGTACTTCCCGCCGTCGAGCGTGAAGAGCGAGCTGTTCACCGAGAGCCCCACCCAGTACCACTGCCCGTGGAAGGGCGACACGCAGTACTACACGGTGAACGTCGACGGGCAGGCGCTGCAGGACAACGCCTGGTCGTACCCGACGCCCATCCCGTCGTCGTTCGACCGCGTCGGCAAGGACTACTCGGGCTACGTGGCGTTCTGGAAGGGCGTGCGCGTCGTCGACTAGCCGGCCAGCGTGAGCACGATGAGCGCCACGTTGAGCGCGACGATCACCAACGCGATGACCCCCGCGACGACGCGGGTGGTCATCGCGTTGACGTCTGCACCCATCACGCTGCGGCGGGACGTGTAGACGACCAGCGGCACGATCGCGAAGGCGATCCCGAAGCTCAGCACGACCTGGCTCACCACGAGCAGCATCGTCGCGTCGGCGTTCACCGCGAGCAGGACGATGGCGGGCACGAGCGTGACCAGCCGTCGGGCCAGCAGTGGGATCCGCACGTGCAGCAGTCCCTTCATGATCTCGGCGCCGGCCATGCAGCCCACCGAGGTCGAGGCGAGCCCCGACGCCAGCAGCCCCACCGCGAACAGCACGCCCACGACCGGGCCGACGTGCTCGGCGATCGCCCGCTGCGCTCCGGGGATCGAGTCCGTGTCGGCGACCCCGGGCAGCGTCGCCGCCGCGAGGACGAGCATGCAGATGTTCACCCCGCCGGCCACCAGGAGCGCCAGCCCCACGTCCCAGCGCGTCGCGACGAGCACCCGACGACGCTCCGGGCCTGCCGGGACGTCGCCGTGCCGGTCGCGCGCCAGGGCGGAGTGCAGGTAGACCGCGTGCGGCATCACCGTCGCGCCGAGCATCGAGGCGGCGAGCATCACCGACTCGGACCCCTCGAACCGCGGGACGAGTCCGGAGACGAGCTCGCCCGGTGGCACCTGCGCGAACAGCAGCCCGGCGCAGAACCCCACCGTGAGGATCGCGAGCATCGCCGTCACCACCGCCTCGAACGTCCGGGTGCCGCGGTGGCTCTGCAGGGTGAGGATCGCCATCGAGACCACGCCGGTGATCACCCCGCCGGCGACCAGCGGCAGCCCGAACAGCAGGTGCAGCGCGAGTGCGCCGCCGATGACCTCGGCGATGTCGGTCGCGGCGGCCACGACCTCGGCCTGCGCCCAGAACAGCAGTCGGGGCGTGCGCTTCATCCGCAGGCCGAGGTACTCCGGCAGGGACTTGCCGGTGACGACGCCGAGCTTGGCGGAGAGGTACTGCACGACGACCGCGCTGGCGTTCGCGGCGACGAGGACCCAGAGCAGCAGGTAGCCGTACTTCGCGCCCGCGGTGAGGTTCGCGGCGACGTTGCCGGGGTCGACGTAGGCGATGGCCGCCACGAACGCGGGGCCGAGCAGGGTCAGGCCAGCCGCGCGCTTCCGAGGCGTGTTCGTCTCGGCGGGACGGGCAGCGGTGTCGGTCATGCAGACAGCATGCCAGAGGATTCGGCGCGCCGAATCCTTGTTTTCGTGTCGCACGCGAATCGGCCCGGGCCGGAGCCGTGAGCAGGCCAGGAGGCGCGGGTCGGCTCAGACCGCCGCGCGTCGGGCCCGGTGCGCCCGCACCTTCGCCCGGTTGCCGCACCGCTGCATCGAGCACCACCGGCGTGTGCCCCCGCGCGACGAGTCGTAGAAGACGAGGCCGCAGTCGTCCGCCGAGCACCGGCTCAACCGCGTCGGCTGTCCGTCCGCGGCGACGTCGTCGAAGCCGACCTCGGTGAAGAGGGCTACCGCGTCCCGTGCGACGCTCGACAGCGCCTGGGCGAGCCGCACCCGGTTCGCGCCCGCACGACGACGGCCACCGGGCAGGCTCGGCGGCACGTCCGGCAGCGCGGCGAACAGGTTGACCGTGTCGATGTCGTCCGGTGCCGGGCGCGTGCGACCCGTCCCGGCGCGGAGGCCGGCAGCCACCGCGGTCCGTTCCGCCGCGGTCGAGGCCGGACCCGGAGCCGCAGCGACGGCCAGTCGGGCGATCGCTGCGCGGAGGGCCCGGGCGTCCTGCAGCTCGCGGGCGGTCGCGCCGACGTCGATCGGCTCGGTGTGGTCGCTCAGCCACTCGTCGAGGTCGGCCGGTGTCGCGAGCAGTTCGCCGAGCTGCGCCCGCGGACGTCGACCGTCCGGGTCGTCGGCGAACCCGCCGGTGTGCGCGAAGTCGAGGGCGATCCGTCCGGCGTCGAAGAACCACGTGGAACCGGTGTCCGTGCGGATGTGCTGCCCCGTGTGCATCCGCCCAGGCTAACGGGTTACCGGCGCGCCTCCGCATGCGATCGGCATCATGCGGTAGCTCGGCTGGCCTCCGCCGCTCGGCGCTCCCACGCGATGACGTTCCGGGCGTCGAACCGGCGGGAGCACTTCGCGCACGCCAGCGGCCGGGTCGGGGTGCGGTAGCGGAAGTGCTCGTGCCCGGCCGGACACGTGCCGATCCACGGTGCGAGTTCGCTCGCCACGGGGCCGTCGTACAGGCGTGAGCCCGTGTAGCCGAGTTCCTTCGCCGTCCGGCGCCACGTGGGTCCGTGGCCGGCGCGGGCCCCGGCCACCGCATGCGCGATCTCGTGCAGGAGCACCTGGTCGACGTCGTCCTCGGAGAACCGCACGGCGAGGTGGCGGCTCACCGTGATGCGCTTGCGGGCGAAGTCGCACTGGCCCGCCCGGGTCTTCGCGTGGTCGAACCCGAACGACCAGCTGCCCGCCCCGAGGTGTGCCGTCATCAGGTGTTCGGCGCGGGACCGGACGGCCTCGAGCGTCGTCACCGTTCGTCGTCGCCGAGTTCGTTGCGTCCGGCCTGGCCCTTCTGCGCGGCCCGTGCGGCGATGCGGCCCCAGAGTTCGTCCGCCTCGGTCCGGGCGGCGTCCGGCGCACCGAGGACCCGGCGGCGCACCGTCGGGGTCTGCTGCACGGGCTCCGGAGCGCGGGGTGCGGCCGGTTCGTCCTCGTCCGCACGGCGCGCGGCGACGTCGCGGGCGGTGCGCGGCTTGTCCTCGGCCGGGGGCTGGGCGACCGAGGCCCGGAGCGCCGCCTCGACCGCCGTCCGGAGCGCCTCGGTGCGTTCCGACGGTGCACCGGCCTGGCGGAACGCCTGGTACGCCCGGGACAGCGCGGCACGGGCCTCGTCGAAGCGGGAGAGCTCGAACAGCGACCAGCCCTCGAGCTCGGCCGCTGCGCCCTCGAGCTCCGGCCACTCCTCGGTCCGGGCGGTGTCCCGTGCCAGGGCCGACTCGGTCGCGGCACGCTCGTACCGCCCGAGGTCGTGCAGGACGTGCGCGCGACGGATGCGTGCGGAGACCTTGTCCGAGCGCTCCCCCGTGAACATCGTCAGGCGGAAGACCTCCTCGGCGATGACGAGCGACTCGTCGAGCCGACCGAGCAGGCGGAGGAGCTCGGCACGCTCCGCGAGCGCGTCGGTGCTGCGGCTCTGCCCGAGGTCGCGCAGCCGCTGCTGGACGGCGTCGGCGTCGACCGCGGGGCGCAGGCTGATCGGAGCGAAGGTGCTGCCGGGGCTCACGCCGGCCGTCACGGGCGCCGCATGACGCGGTTCCCGGGCGCGGTCGGTGCGGTCGGGCTGCTGGCGGTCGTCGGGCGGGAGGGACATCGGTTCGAGGGTAACCGCGCCGCCCCGAGAGCGAGCGGTGCCACGCGCACGGGGGTCACGCTCGTGTCGCCCTCGGGGACGAGGACGGCCCGCCGTGCGGGTGCACGACGGGCCGTCCGGGACGATCTGGTCGGGTCAGGACATCCCGCTGGCCGAGACGGCCGAGATGAGGATGGCCACCACGAACGCGATCGCCGCGACGACCGCGAGGATGATCGCGAAGACACCCCAGCCGCGTCCGCGCTTCGTGACCGCGGCGACGATGCCCTGCACGATCGCCCACAGGCCGAGCGCCGAGCCGAGGTAGAACAGCAGCGACCCGGTGACGGCGCTCGACGACGTCGTGAGCGCCATGATGTCGGACTCGCTCGGGGTCGCCCCGCCGTTCTGCACGGACTCGCGGAACGCCTCGGAGCCGCCGAAGACGCCACCGAACAGTGCACCGCCGATGATGCCGACCACGAGCGCGGCGACGGCCACGACGAACGCGATGACACCGACGGTCTTCTTCTTGGCCTTCGGCTCCTCGTAGCCCTGCCACGAGGGGGCACCGGCGCTCGCCGGAGCCGCTGCGTAGGGCTGCTGGCCGTACTGGGGCTGCCCGTGCTGCGGCTGCCCGTACTGGCCCTGCTGCTCGGCGTACTGCGTCGACCCGTACTGCGGGGTCTCGCCCTGCGGGGCCTGGTGCTGCTGGGCCTGTTCGCCCCAGCGCGGCGCGTCGGCCTGCGGGGCCTGCTCACCGTACTGCGGCGTGGAGGCGGGAGCGGGGTCGACCCGCTCGCCGTAGCGCGGCTCGTCGGCCGAGGGAGCGGGCTGCTGCGGCGCTCCGCCCCAGCTCGGCGCCTGGCCGTCGCCCGTCCGGTCCTCGTTGCTCCGGTCGTCGTTCGTCATCAGGGATCCCCTTGCTCGGTCGCGCACCTGCGCGGTCGTTCAGACCCATCCTGGCAGGCGGACCCTCCGCGTGCGCGGCATCCGCCCGATCGCACGGCGACCGTCGGCCCGACCCGCGGTCGCGCGTCAGCCGCCGAAGACGCTCCGGTTCGGCTCCGGCGACGCCACCGCGGTCTGGTCCGTGACGATCGGCGCCCCGGCGATGAACGCCCGCAGCTCCGCCCCGTGCACGACCTTCGCCGGCATCGGGTCGGAGGAGTACCGACGAGGCATGTCCGCCACGGGCAGGTCCGTCGGCGACCCGAGCAGCACGATGTTCCCGAACCGCCGGCCCTTGAGCATCCCGGTGTCCGCGACGGCCGCCACCGACGGCAGCACCGCCTGCAGCGTCGACGCCTGCCCCCGGGCAAAGGCGAGCCCGGCCCCGTCCGCCACGTTCACGGCCACGATGCCGGTGGGCGACAGGAACTCCGCGACCTCGCGGTAGAACTCGATGCTCGTCACGTGCGCGGGGATCTGCGAGCCGCCGAACACGTCCACCACGGCCAGGTCCACCGTGCCGCGCAGTCCGGCGGGGAGCTTGCCGAGGACCTCGCGGGCGTCGCCGTACCGCACCCGGATCGAGGCCCCGCGGGGGAAGGGCAGCGCGTCCCGCACGTGGTCGACGAGGTCCCGCTCCAGTTCGATGACCTGCTGCCGGGAGCCCGGCCGCGTGACCGCGACGTACCGGGGGAGCGTCAGGGCCCCGGCGCCGAGGTGCAGCGCCGTGACCGGGCCGTCCGGGAGCAGGTCGATGGCGTGCCCGATCCGCCGGATGTACTCGAACGCCAGGTGCGTCGGGTCCTCGAGGTCGACGTGCGACTGCGGCGTCCCGTCGACGACGAGCGTGAACGACCCCGGGCGGTGCCGGTCCGGCTCGACCACCGCGTACCCCGCACCGATCCGGAACCCGTCGAACGCATCAGCCATGGCACCAATCGAACACCACCGCGATCACCACCCGCGTCCCCACCCCTGGTTGGTGTGCCCGCCGACGCTGTCGATCGAGGCTGGTACCACCGGCCGGGAGACGCCCGCCGGACCTCCTCGGAAGGCGGACACCATGTCGGTCCAGCTCCTCGTGAACATCCTCGTCGGCATCGCCCTGGTCGCGTTCCTCGGGTACCGCCAGGCGACCTGGCAGTACCTCGACCCGGCGCGCATCTGGCGCACGCCGCTCATCATGGCGATCATCGGCGTGGTCGTCCTCGCCCAGACGAAGGCGACGATCACGACGACCGACGTGGTGTTCCTCGGGATCGAGGCGCTCATCACGATCGGGGTCGGCCTGACCATGGGCAGCATCACCCGCTTCCGCACGGTCGGCACCCCGGACGCCAAGGGCCGCACGATCCAGTCCCGCACGGGTGCGCTCGGCGCGGTGCTGTGGATCGTCCTCATCGCCGTCCGCGTCGGTCTCGACGTGCTCGGCGGCCACCTCGGCGCGCACCTGCTCACGTCGACCGGCACGATCCTGCTCGTCCTCGCGCTGAACCGCGCCGCACGCGCCGTCGTCATCGACGGCCGCATCCCCCGCGGCGACCGCCAGCCGAGCGGCATGATGGTCCGGTGACCCTGCTGACCGGCCAGGACGAGACCGACCTCCCCGGAGGCCGGTCCCGTTCGGGCGCCGCCTGGGGGCTCAACGCCCTCGGCATCGCGATCGTCGCGTTCTGGTTCGTGAAGAACGGCATCGCCCTGCAGCACCCCGCGTGGGTGTGGGTGCTCGGCGCGCTGGCGCTCGCCGCGTGGGCGCTCCGCGAGTTCGGTCGCACACCCCGGCTCCTCGTCGTCGCCGGGGTCCTGATGATCGCCGCCGGCACCCTGACGGTGGTGCCGACGGACTCGCTCATGATCGTCCCCGTGATCGTCGGGATCGTCCTGCTCGGCGCGAACCTCCGCGTCCCGGTCTGGGCGGCAGCCGTCGCCGCACTCGCCGCGATCGTGGTCGTCGCGGTGTCCGCCTCGATCGAGCACGCCTCGGTCCAGTTCGTCCTCGGGACGAGCGGCGGCATGCTCCTGGGCGTCCTCATCGGCTTCAGCCGGCGGCAGTTCCGCATCGCGGCGGAACGGGCGCGCGAGGCCGAGCGGGACCAGCAGCGCGCCGAACTCCTCGCGGATCGGTCCCGCGCCGCCCGGGACATCCACGACGTGCTCGCGCACTCCCTCGGCGGCCTGGTGCTCCAGCTCGACGCGGTCGAGGCCCTGCTCGAGGCCGGCCGGGTCGACGACGCCACGAAGCGCGCCGCCGAGGCCCGCGCGCTCGCCGCGGACGGCTTGGCCGAGGCGCGACGTGCGGTGCACGCCCTGCGGGACGACGCCGAGACCGACGCCGAGGCGGACGCGGGCCGGTCCGCGGTCCCGCACCGTGCCTCCCGTCCGACCACCGACCCCGCGACGGGCCTGGCGGCCCTCGTCGACGCGCACCGGTCGTTCGGCGGCGAGATCGTGACGCAGGGCGACACGGCGCTCACCGACCTCGATGCGGCCCACCGCGCCGCCGTGGTCCAGGTGGTCCGGGAGGCGCTCAGCAACGCCCGCAGGCACGCCCCCGGCCGTCCCGTGTCCCTGTCCGTCATCCGGGACGGCGACGCCGTGGACGTCGTGGTCGCGAACCCGCTGTCCGGCGGCGGCCACGGTCTGCTCGGGATGCGCGAACGCTTCGCGGAACTCGGCAGCGGCGCCGCGGTCGAGGCGGACCGGTCGGACGACGAGTTCGTCGTGGCGATGCACCTGCCGGTCGACGAGCTGGCCGCCGAGGGGGACCGCCCGTGACCATCCGCGTCCTCGTCGTCGACGACCAGGCCATCGTGCGCGACGGGCTGGTGACGGTGCTCTCCCTCGTGGACGACCTCGAGGTCGTCGGTGAGGCGTCGGACGGCGCCGAGGCGGTCGACGCGGTCGAGCGGGAGTCCCCGGACGTCGTGCTCATGGACCTCCGGATGCCCGGCGTCGACGGCCCGACGGCGACGGCACGCATCACCGAGGGGCACCCCGGGGTCGCCGTGCTCGTCCTCACCACGTTCGCCGACGACGAGTCGATCCTGACCGCGCTGCGGGCCGGCGCGCGCGGGTACCTCACCAAGGACGCCGGTCGCGGCGAGATCGCGACGGCGATCCGTGCGGTGGCGTCCGGGCAGTCGACGTTCGACGCCACCGTGGGCGCCCGGCTCGTCGCCCAGCTGGCCGGCGGCACCGGGCCCGCGCCCGTCGCGACGCCGGACCCGATCGAGTCGCTCCGTGCACGCTTCCCGACGCTCACCCCGCGCGAGGCGGACGTACTCGGGCGCATCGCCGAGGGCCGGTCGAACCCGCAGATCGCCGCCGAGCTCTTCCTCACCGTGCCCACCGTGAAGTCCTACGTGAACCAGGTGTTCACGAAGCTCGGCGTCCGCACCCGCGCGGAGGCCGTCGCCCTCGTCCTGCGCTGACCCGGGTCCGCGGTCCCGACCGGCCGGTCCACCCGGCGCAGGTGAATGCGTGCACATGCACCACCAGCGGACGCCAAGGGTCGTCGCCTACCGTTCACCGGGTCGTCACCTCGGTGCGTCGATCCGCGCAGTGCCCCACACCTCGCGCGCTTCCGCACCCCGCTCGTGACCGCGGCGCGACCGTCCGGCACCCCCACTGCCCCTCGTGTGCGCGCCGTCGGCGTGCGCCGGGCTCCCCGCTCTCCTGCGCGCCGCCCGTGGTCCGCCCGCCGTGACCATTGAACACATTGCGTGCGCTATGTAAAATATGAGCACGAACGGACCCGATCCCACGAGGAGTCGACCCGCATGACCGACACCATGAGCGTGCCCACGTACCGCCGCACCACCGCGAGCCGTCCCGCGGTCGCCACCCGCGCCTCCCGTCCGTCCACCCACACCGAGCGCGAGCACGCGCCGACCTGGATGCGTGCGGTGGGTGCGATCCTGCTGGTGGGCGGGCTCGGGCTGACCGCAGCGGTGCTCGGATGGCCGGGCGACGCTCCGGAGACGGCGCTGCTGGTGCCGGCGCTCGTCGGCGTCGCGGTCGGGTTCCTGCTCCTCGTCGCCCGCTCGGGGTGGACGGTGACGGACACCCACGTCGTCCTGCACTTCCGGCCGCTGCCCGCGCGACGGATCGCCCGCGACCGGATCACCGACGTGCGACTCGTCGAGGCGGACGCGTCGACGTACGGCGGCATCGGGCTCCGGATCGGACGCGGCGTCCGCGCGCTCATCCTCACGCCGGGGCTCGGGATCGAGTTCACCGACGACCGCGGACGTGTCACGTTCGTGCGGACGCGGCAGCCCGAGGCGGCGTTCCGCGCCCTGCGCTGACGGGCGTTGCGCGTCCTGCGCTGGCGGGCGTGGCCGGGCTGCGGAGCAGGGAATACCCACGCTGTCCACCGGCTTATACACGGCACTGCCGAATTCGGTCAAGCCAGGACTGGACATCCGCGACGAGCCCGACCTATGATGGCAGTTCGCGCTCCCTGGCATCCGTGTCGTCATATTGCGGTCGACGCAGCGTTCTTCCAGAACGTGCCCTGGTGGTGCCGGTCCCGTATATGTCGGCGGGTCCCGTCCACCCAGATCATCGCACACGTGCACAGCTCACCGGCCGTCGCGTGATCGCGTGTCTTCGAGGGGTGCGCTGAAGCGTCAATCCACTCACCTACGTGCTGCTCGTCAGTACCGGCCCGACGGGGCCTACCGGAGGTCAAACCCTTGGCTGCTGCGCCCAACGCATCCACCAACCCCAAGAACGGTCGCAACCACTCGCGACTCTCGTTCGCCAAGATCACGGACACCCTCACGGTTCCTGATCTGCTCGCACTCCAGACGGAGAGCTTCGACTGGCTCGTCGGCAACGACGTCTGGAAGGCCCGCCTCGCCGAAGGCCAGGAGCAGGGTCGCACCGACCTCGCACTGCACTCCGGGCTCGAGGAGATCTTCGAGGAGATCTCCCCGATCGAGGACCTCGGCGAGACCATGCAGCTCGGCTTCACGTCGCCCGAGCTCGAGGACCCGAAGTACTCGATCGACGAGTGCAAGGAGCGTGGCAAGACCTACGCCGCCCCGCTCTACGTCAACGCCGAGTTCATGAACCACATGACCGGTGAGATCAAGACGCAGACCGTCTTCATGGGCGACTTCCCGCTCATGACCGAGCGCGGCACGTTCATCATCAACGGCACCGAGCGTGTCGTGGTCTCGCAGCTCGTCCGCTCGCCGGGCGTGTACTTCGAGCGTCAGCAGGAGAAGACCTCCGACAAGGACATCTACTCCGCCCGCGTGATCCCGTCGCGTGGTGCCTGGCTCGAGTTCGAGATCGACAAGCGCGACCAGGTGGGCGTGCGCATCGACCGCAAGCGCAAGCAGTCGGTCACCGTGTTCCTCAAGGCGCTCGGCATGACGAGCGAAGAGATCATGGACGAGTTCCAGGGCTTCGCCTCGATCGAGTCGACCCTCGAGAAGGACGCCATCCTCACCAAGGAAGAGGCGCTCAAGGACATCTACCGCAAGCTGCGTCCGGGCGAGCAGGTCGCCGCCGAGGCCGCGCGTGCGCTCCTCGACAACTTCTACTTCAACCCGAAGCGCTACGACCTCGCGAAGGTCGGCCGCTACAAGGTCAACCGCAAGCTCGGCATCGACGCGCCACTCAGCGACTCGGTCCTGACCGTGCAGGACATCGTCCGCACGATCAAGTACCTGGTCTCGCTGCACGCCGAGAAGACCACGCTCGACGGTGTCCGTGACGGCGAGCCGGTGCAGCTGCGCCTCGACGTGGACGACATCGACCACTTCGGCAACCGTCGCATCCGCGCCGTCGGCGAGCTCATCCAGAACCAGGTCCGCACCGGTCTGTCCCGCATGGAGCGCGTCGTCCGCGAGCGCATGACCACGCAGGACATCGAGGCGATCACGCCGCAGACCCTGATCAACGTGCGCCCCGTCGTCGCCGCGATCAAGGAGTTCTTCGGGACGTCCCAGCTGTCGCAGTTCATGGACCAGAACAACCCGCTCGCGGGCCTGACGCACAAGCGTCGCCTCTCGGCCCTCGGCCCGGGTGGTCTGTCCCGTGAGCGTGCCGGCGTCGAGGTCCGTGACGTCCACCCGTCGCACTACGGCCGCATGTGCCCGATCGAGACCCCGGAAGGCCCGAACATCGGCCTGATCGGTTCGCTCGCGTCGTTCGGTCGGATCAACTCCTTCGGCTTCATCGAGACGCCGTACCGCCGCGTCGTGAACGGTCAGGTCACCACGACCATCGACTACCTCACGGCCTCGGAAGAGGACGACTTCGTCGTCGCGCAGGCGAACGCCCCGCTCACCGACTCCTTCCACTTCCAGGACGACAAGGTGCTCGTCCGGAAGAAGGGCGGCGAGGTCGAGCTCGTCGGCAAGGACGAGGTCGACTACATGGACGTCTCCCCGCGCCAGATGGTGTCGGTCGCGACGTCGCTCATCCCGTTCCTCGAGCACGACGACGCGAACCGCGCCCTCATGGGTGCGAACATGCAGCGTCAGGCTGTCCCGCTGCTCCGCTCCGAGTCGCCGCTCGTCGGCACCGGCATGGAGGGCTACACCGCCATCGACGCCGGCGACGTCGTCACCGCCGACAAGGCCGGTGTCGTCTCCGAGGTCTCGGCCGACGCCGTGACCCTGCAGCTCGACGAGGGCGGCACGCAGACCTACTACCTGCGCAAGTTCGACCGCTCGAACCAGGGCACGAGCTACAACCACCGCGTGGTCGTCTCGGCCGGTGAGCGTGTGGAGCAGGGCGAGGTCATCGCCGACGGTCCCGCGACGGAGAACGGCGAGCTCGCGCTCGGCAAGAACCTCCTCGTCGCGTTCATGCCGTGGGAGGGCTACAACTACGAGGACGCGATGATCCTGTCGCAGAACCTCGTGAAGGACGACACGCTCTCCTCGATCCACATCGAGGAGTACGAGGTCGACGCCCGCGACACGAAGCTCGGCAAGGAAGAGATCACCCGCGACCTCCCGAACGTCAGCCCGGACCTCCTGGCCGACCTCGACGAGCGCGGCATCATCCGCATCGGTGCCGAGGTCCGCCCCGGCGACATCCTGGTCGGCAAGGTCACGCCGAAGGGCGAGACCGAGCTCAGCGCCGAAGAGCGCCTCCTCCGCGCCATCTTCAACGAGAAGTCGCGCGAAGTCCGCGACACCTCGCTCAAGGTGCCCCACGGTGAAGAGGGCACGATCATCGGCGTCAAGGTGTTCGACTCGCAGGACGGCGACGACGAGCTCGGCTCGGGCGTCAACCAGCGCGTGGTCGTGTACATCGCCCAGAAGCGCAAGATCACCGCGGGTGACAAGCTCGCCGGTCGTCACGGCAACAAGGGCGTCATCTCGACAATCCTCCCGGTCGAGGACATGCCGTTCCTCGCCGACGGCACCCCCGTCGACATCGTGCTCAACCCGCTCGGCGTCCCCGGCCGCATGAACTTCGGCCAGGTCCTCGAGATCCACCTCGGGTGGCTCGCGAAGCAGGGCTGGAACGTCGAGGGCATCCAGGAGTGGGCTTCTGCCCTCCCCGAGGCCGCCCGCAGCGCGGAGCCCGGCACGAAGGTCGCCACCCCGGTGTTCGACGGTGCCTACGAGCGCGAGATCGAGGGCCTCCTCGACTCGACCCTCCCGAACCGCGACGGCGAGCGCCTGATCGGTTCGTCCGGCAAGGCGCAGCTCTTCGACGGCCGCTCCGGCGAGCCGTTCCCGGAGCCCGTGTCGGTCGGCTACATGTACATCCTCAAGCTGCACCACCTGGTCGACGACAAGATCCACGCCCGTTCGACCGGTCCGTACTCGATGATCACGCAGCAGCCGCTGGGTGGTAAGGCGCAGTTCGGTGGACAGCGCTTCGGCGAGATGGAGGTGTGGGCGCTCGAGGCGTACGGCGCCGCCTACGCCCTCCAGGAGCTCCTGACGATCAAGTCCGACGACATCCTCGGCCGCGTGAAGGTCTACGAGGCGATCGTCAAGGGCGAGAACATCCAGGAGCCGGGTATCCCGGAGTCGTTCAAGGTCCTCATGAAGGAGATGCAGTCGCTCTGCCTGAACGTCGAGGTCCTCTCGGCCGACGGCCAGGCGGTCAGCCTCCGCGACACGGACGACGAGGTCTTCCGTGCCGCTGAAGAGCTCGGCATCAACATCTCCTCGCGGTTCGAGTCGTCGTCCGTCGACGACATCTGATCCCGCCCGTACTCGTAACGAATCCAGCTAGAGAGAAGAACATTGCTCGAAGCAACTTCATTTGACGCACTGCGGATCGGTCTCGCCACGGCCGAGGACATCCGCCAGTGGTCGTACGGCGAGGTCAAGAAGCCGGAGACCATCAACTACCGCACCCTCAAGCCCGAGAAGGACGGTCTGTTCGGCGAGCAGATCTTCGGTCCGTCCCGCGACTGGGAGTGCGCCTGCGGCAAGTACAAGCGTGTCCGGTTCAAGGGCATCGTCTGCGAGCGCTGCGGCGTCGAGGTCACCAAGTCCTCGGTCCGCCGTGAGCGCATGGGCCACATCGAGCTCGCCGCGCCCGTCACGCACATCTGGTACTTCAAGGGCGTCCCGTCGCGCCTCGGTTACCTCCTCGACATGGCGCCGAAGGACCTCGAGAAGGTCATCTACTTCGCGGCGTACATGATCATCGACATCGATGAAGAGGGCCGTCACGCCGACATGCCGGGTCTCGAGAACGAGATGCGCCTCGAGATCAAGAACCTCGAGGGGCAGCGCGACTCGATCATCGCCGACCGCCTCAAGAAGCTCGAGGACGACCTCGCAGCGCTCGAGGAAGAGGGCGCCAAGGCCGACGTCAAGCGCCGCACCAAGGACACCGCCGAGAAGGAGATGTCCCAGGTCCGCAAGTCGTTCGACGAGGACATCACCCGCCTCGAGCGCGTGTGGGAGGACTTCCGCAACCTCAAGGTGGGCGACCTCAAGCCCGAGGACGCCGTCTTCCACGAGCTCCAGGACCGCTTCGGGATCTACTTCGACGCCTACATGGGCGCCGAGGCGATCAAGCTGCGGCTCGAGGCGTTCGACCTGGCCGCCGAGGCCGAGGCGCTGCGTCTGCAGATCGCCGAGGGCAAGGGCCAGAAGAAGATCCGCGCGATCAAGCGTCTGCGCGTCGTCAGCTCCTTCCTCGCCACCGGCAACTCGCCGGCCGCGATGGTGCTCGACGTCGTGCCGGTCATCCCGCCGGAGCTGCGCCCGATGGTGCAGCTCGACGGTGGCCGCTTCGCCACGAGTGACCTCAACGACCTCTACCGTCGTGTGATCAACCGCAACAACCGTCTCCGCCGCCTGCTCGACCTCGGTGCCCCCGAGATCATCGTGAACAACGAGAAGCGCATGCTGCAGGAAGCGGTCGACGCGCTGTTCGACAACGGTCGTCGTGGTCGTCCGGTCACGGGTACCGGCAACCGCGCCCTGAAGTCCCTGAGTGACATGCTCAAGGGCAAGCAGGGTCGTTTCCGCCAGAACCTGCTCGGCAAGCGCGTCGACTACTCGGGCCGTTCGGTCATCATCGTCGGCCCGCAGCTGAAGCTGCACCAGTGCGGTCTGCCCAAGCAGATGGCGCTCGAGCTCTTCAAGCCGTTCGTGATCAAGCGCCTGATCGACCTGTCGCACGCGCAGAACATCAAGTCGGCCAAGCGCATGGTCGAGCGTTCGCGTCCGCAGGTGTGGGACGTGCTCGAGGAGATCATCCGCGAGCGCCCCGTGCTGCTGAACCGTGCGCCGACGCTGCACCGTCTGGGCATCCAGGCGTTCGAGCCGCAGCTCGTCGAGGGCAAGGCCATCCAGCTCCACCCGCTCGTGTGTGCTGCGTTCAACGCGGACTTCGACGGTGACCAGATGGCCGTGCACCTGCCGCTGTCGGTCGAGGCCCAGGCCGAGGCCCGCATCCTGATGCTCGCCTCGAACAACATCCTGAAGCCGTCCGACGGCCGTCCGGTGACCCTGCCCGCACAGGACATGATCATCGGTCTGCACCACCTCACGACCGTCCGCGAGGGCGCCGTGGGTGAAGGCCGTGCGTTCTCCTCCGTCGCCGAGGCCATCCTCGCGAAGGACCAGGGCACGCTGCACCTCAACGCGCTCGTGAAGATCCGCATGGCGGACGTCCACTTCGCCGAGGGTGAAGCACCCGAGGGCTACGAGCAGGGCGACACCGTGCTGCTCGAGACGACCCTGGGCCGTGCGCTCTTCAACGAGACCCTCCCGGCGAACTACCCGTTCGTCCAGAAGGTCACCGACAAGGGCGTGCTCTCCGCGATCGTCAACGACCTCGCCGAGCGCTACTCCAAGACCGAGACGGCCGCCGCGCTGGACCGGATCAAGGACGCGGGCTTCTACTGGGGCACGCGCTCCGGTGTGACCGTGGCGCTCTCCGACGTCGTGACGCCTCCTCGCAAGAAGGAGATCATCGCGGGCTACGAGGTCCAGGCCGCCAAGGTGCAGGGCGAGTTCGACAAGGGTCTGATCACCGACGCCGAGCGTCGCGCCGACCTGATCAAGATCTGGACCGAGGCCACGAACGAGATCGCGCAGGAGATGCGCGACAACTTCCCGGTCGACAACACCATCAACCGCATGGTGTCGTCCGGTGCTCGTGGTAACTGGCTCCAGGTCCGCAACATCGCCGGTATGCGTGGTCTGGTGAACAACCCGAAGGGCGAGATCATCGCCCGCCCGATCATCAACTCGTACCGCGAGGGCCTGACCGTGGCGGAGTACTTCATCGCCACGCACGGTGCTCGCAAGGGTCTTGCCGACACCGCGCTCCGTACCGCGGACTCCGGGTACCTCACCCGTCGTCTCGTGGACGTCTCGCAGGACGTGATCATCCGCGAGGACGACTGCGGCACGACCCGGGGCCTCGAGCTCCCGATCGCGACCGTGGGTGCCGACGGCAAGCTCGTGCGCGACCCGCGCGTCGAGAACACCGTGTACTCCCGCACCCTGGCCACCCCGGCCGTGGACGCGAAGGGCACGGTCGTCGCCGAGGCCGGCGAGGACGTCGGTGACGTCCTCATCGACAAGCTGCTCGCGGCCGGTGTCGAGAGCATCAAGGTGCGCTCGGTCCTGACCTGCGAGTCGAGCGTCGGTGTCTGCGCGAAGTGCTACGGCCGTTCGCTCGCCACGGGCAACCTCGTCGACATCGGCGAGGCGGTCGGCATCATCGCCGCCCAGTCCATCGGTGAGCCCGGTACCCAGCTGACGATGCGTACCTTCCACACGGGTGGTTCGGCCTCGGCCGACGACATCACCCAGGGTCTGCCGCGTGTCACGGAGCTCTTCGAGGCGCGTACCCCCAAGGGTGCGTCCCCGATCGCCGAGGCCCCCGGCCGCGCCACGATCGAGGACACCGACAAGGGTCGTCGCATCATCCTCACGCCGGACAACGGTGACGAGCCGTTCATCTACCCGGTGCTGAAGCGTGCGACGCTCCTCATCGAGGACGGCCAGCACGTCGAGCTCGGCGAGCAGTTCATCGCCGGCACCGTCGACCCGAAGGAAGTCCTCCGCGTCAAGGGTGTCCGTGAGGTCCAGAAGCACCTCGTCAACGGTGTGCAGGACGTGTACGGCTCGCAGGGCGTGCCGATCCACGACAAGCACATCGAGGTCATCGTGCGCCAGATGCTCCGCAAGGTCACCGTCGTCGACCACGGCGACACCGACCTGCTCCCGGGCGAGCTCGTGGACCGTTCGCGGTACAACGAGCTCAACCGTGCGGCGCTGCAGGAGGGTCGCAAGACCGCTTCCGCTCGCCAGGAGGTCATGGGCATCACGAAGGCGTCCCTCGCGACCGAGTCGTGGCTGTCCGCCGCGTCCTTCCAGGAGACCACCCGCGTGCTCACGCAGGCGGCCATGGAGGGCAAGCAGGACCACCTCGTCGGCCTCAAGGAGAACGTCATCATCGGTAAGCTCATCCCTGCCGGGACGGGCCTCAGCCGGTACCGCGACGTGGACGTGAACGCGACGGAAGAAGCGAAGGCGGAGCGGTACCCGAACCGCATCTTCGCGGACGACTCGTCGTTCTCGGACGCCGACCTGAGCTTCGTCGACTTCGACAGCTTCTCGTCGGACGACTTCACGCCGGGTACCTACAACTGAGCCTGAGCTCCACCGGAACGGCCCCCGCATCCTCGGATGCGGGGGCCGTTCCCGTTGGTGGCGTGACGGCTCAGACCGCGCGGTCCGCCCCGTTGTCGCGTCCGGAGCCCCGGCCGGTCTCGTCGACCAGGGAGAACAGGCTCAGGACGTTGCCGTCGGGATCGCGGACGTCGAACCAGTCGACGGCTCCGTCGACGCACTCGACCGGGCCGATGTCGATCCCGAGTGCGCCGATGCGTGCGTGCTGGGCGGCGACGTCGTCGACGCCGAAGCGGACGCTCACGGGGTTCTCCTCGGCGTCGGCGTCCTCGTAGAGCTGGATCCAGATGCCGCCGACCTCGTACTCGGCGATGCCCTCGTCGGGCTCGAGGTCCGGTTCGGCACGTTCGAACACGGCGCCGTACCAGAGGCAGGACGCCTCGATGTCGGTGACGGGCAGCCCCACGGTCACGCTCGTGATGTCCATGACTCATCATGTCCCGGAGCAGGGCTGCGCGTCGAGCACTTTCCGCCGTCGCGCCCGTGACCGATGGCAGGCTGGTCCGATGGCAACCCTGCGCGAACGGATCACCGCCCCGGCCCACCTCGAGCTCCCGGTCCCGATCGCCGGGCTGACCTTCCGGGCGGCGAACCGCGACGACCTGGAGGCTGTGCACGCCCTCGCCGTGGCGGCTGCCGCGGTGGACGACCCACACGCTCGTCCCTCCACAGCGAGCCTTGAGCGGACGTTCTCCACCGAAGGGCTCGACATCGCTCGGGACACCCTCGTCGGCGTCGATGCTGAGGGGCATGTGCAGGCGTACGGCATCGTCATCGACGTCCCCTCCCGCGTCACCGCTGCTCGCGTGGTGCTCGAGGGGGCGGTCCACCCCGCGCTGCGCGGCCGGGGGATCGGCCGTCGTGTGCTCGCGTGGCTCATCGGGCGCGCGCGGCAGCGACTCGCCGCGCTCGACCTCGACCTGCCGGCGACGATCGAGGTCGGCGCCGCGCAGGGGACCGGTGCGCTCCGTCTGGCGGCCCACTTCGAGTTCGAGCCGGTCCGCCACTGGGTCGACATGCAGGCCGTGCTCGGCGACCGCGCCGAGGTCGTGGTCCCGCCGGTGCCGGACGGGTACGTCGTGCGTGCGACGACGTCCGACGACATCGAGCCGCTGCGGATCACGAAGAACGACGCCTTCCGCGACCACTGGGGATCGCAACCGATGGTCGAGTCCGACTGGCGCGGGTTCCTCACCGCGGCGACGGCCCGGCTCGACCTCGGCCGCGTCGTCGTCGACCCGTCGGGCCGGATCGTGGCGTTCGCGCTCGTCGAGGTGGATCCGGACGGCTTCGCCGCTCGCGGCCGGTCGTTCGGGTACGTGCACTGGGTCGGTGTCGTGCGGGCGGCACGTGGGACGGGACTCGCGCCGATCGTCCTCGACGCCGCGCTGCAGGGGATGCGTGCCGAGGGGCTGTCCGCCGCGGTCCTGCACGTCGACGCCGAGAACCCGACCGGCGCCGGACGCATCTACGAGCGGCTCGGGTTCGTCCCGGGGCCGGTGCACGTCACCGCGTCGACGACCCTCTGACGGGGGTCGTCGCGGCCCTCGGCGCGCACGCCGTCGGCGGTGTCGATACCCGCGGGTACCCCTGCACTGGGGCCACCGAACACCCCCTCGCCCCCTCGTTGTGGGACTGCGGTGGCCGTTCCGTGCGGACGTAGCGTGGTCGGGCGTCGAACCCCTGCGGCGCTCGTCCCCACGAACCGCGCGCGACCCGAAGGAGGCTCCGCAGCTCATGGCCACGCTGTCCGAGATCCTCATCCTCAACGGAGCCCTGCCGATCGAGCACCTCGACTCGATGACCGGCGACGAGGAGATCGACGACCGTTCGATCCGCTCCCTCGTCGACCAGGGCCTCGTCAGCGAGGCGCAGTACATCACCGCGCGCGCTGCGTCGAACAACTCCAAGACCGTCCCGCTGACGGACTACCCGGTCGACGGCACCGCGGTGTCGATGCTCCCGGCGGCCCTGTGCCGTCGGCACGGCGTGCTCGGGGTCGGGTTCGAGGGCGACGTCCTCGTCCTCGCGATGGTGAACCCGACGAACGTGCTGGCGATCGACGACGCCCGGACCGCCTCCGGCCGCCCCGTGAAGCCGCTGCAGGTCGACGAGCGCGACCTCGCCGCAGCACTCGACCGCTACCTGCGTGCCGACGACGAGCTGAACGACCTGACCTCCTCGCTCGAGGAAGAGGCATCGGCGCAGACCCAGCAGCAGGTCGACCTCACCGACGGCGCGCTCGACGACGTCCCGATCGTCCGGTTCGTCAACCTGCTCGTGTCCCAGGCCATCCAGGACCACGCGTCCGACATCCACATCGAGCCCGGCGAGCACGAGGTCCGGGTGCGCTACCGCATCGACGGCGTGCTGCACGAGATGGCCCCGGCGCCGAAGAACATCCAGAACGGCGTCATCAGCCGGCTCAAGATCATGAGCGACATCGACATCGCCGAGCGTCGGAAGCCGCAGGACGGCCGCATGTCGGTGCGCCACGGTGGCCGGCAGATCGACCTCCGCGTCGCGACGCTCCCCACCGTGTGGGGCGAGAAGGTCGTCATGCGGATCCTCGACAACACGAACACGTCGATGTCCCTCAAAGACCTCAACCTGCTCGAGCAGAACTTCCAGGCGTACCAGCGCTCCTACTCGAAGCCGTACGGCATGATCCTCGTCACCGGTCCCACCGGGTCCGGCAAGTCGACGACGCTCTACACGACCCTCAACGCGGTCGCTCGTCCCGAGATCAACGTCATCACCGTCGAGGACCCGGTCGAGTACCGGATGGCCGGCATCAACCAGGTGCAGGTCAACCCGAAGGCCGGACTCACGTTCGCGTCGGCCCTGCGGTCGATCCTCCGGTCCGACCCCGACGTCGTGCTCCTCGGCGAGATCCGCGACCACGAGACCGCGCAGATCGCGATCGAGGCCTCGCTCACCGGCCACCTCGTGCTGTCCACGCTGCACACGAACGACGCCCCGTCGGCCGTCACGCGACTGACGGAGATGGACATCGAGCCGTTCCTCGTCGGGTCCGCACTCGACTCCGTGGTCGCCCAGCGTCTGGCACGACGGCTCTGCGACCGCTGCAAGGCCCCGGCGCAGTACACGCCGGCGCAGCTCGTGGCGCTCGGCTTCGTGGGCACCGAGGACGCCGCCGTGCCGGAGTTCTTCGGCCCGGTCGGCTGCGCCGTCTGCTCGAACACCGGGTACCGCGGCCGCATCGCCCTGCACGAGGTCATGACCGTGACCGAGGAGATCGAGCGCCTCGCCGTCTCGCGTGCCTCGAGCGCCGAGATCGGCCGCGTCGCCCAGCAGCAGGGCATGCTCACCCTCCGCCAGGACGGGTGGGAGAAGGTCAAGCTCGGCATGACGAGCATCGACGAGATCCTGCGCGTGGTCGCGTAGGCGTGGGAGTGGAACGATGACCGATTCCGTCTACGACATCTCCGTGCCCGGCGACGAGCCGGTCGCGGGGTGGCACCCGGGCCGTCCCGGCCACGAGGTCGGTGGTCGCCGCGCCGCCCGGCTCGCGGCCGCAGCGGCGCACCAGCCGAC